>NZ_CANLBV010000059.1 GCF_947488985.1 uncultured Vibrio sp. | reverse complement strand
TCCCTAGAGTCGTGAAGAAAAAGCCAAGCCGATATCCTAGAAAAAACAATGCCGCTCACCTTAAGTGAACGGCATTAACGCCTATGGCGTCCCTTTTTTATTAGTAATGTCACTTCGAAAACAGATGCAGTGTTAACACATCCCAGTTCGCATAATAAAAACCGACTGCAGCTAACGTTATTGCCATCATCAATAAGATCGCAACGCGCCAAATAAAACGACCACTACGCGGAGTCAGTTCCTTTTCGCAGTCGTTACACATCATGATGAACTTATGTTGATCATCCAGCTTAGCGTCATGTTCATTGACGACCTTGTTACGACAGGTGGCGATATAACGCAGCTTGCTGACCATATCGTGCGGTAGCCTTTCTTCACAGCTTGTCACAAGCTCATGCAATCCTTCGCCTTCAGCGTGGTATTGAAGCCTCAATAATTTCTCTATATTGCGAGTTCGTGTCACCACTTTTTCAATATCGGTCATCTTGACCCTCCCACTCCACACTATAACTCTAGTCGAGCATTTACTAATTTTTATACAGAATCATTGTAATTTACGTGAGGAAGAGACAGTAAATAACAATACGTTATCCCAGCCTATTCAGAAAATGTGACATCCGCCGAAAAATAATCAGCTGTACTTACAGCAGTTCACGAATAGCGGTTTTAAACACATATCCGCATTGCTCGAAAGATTAGAATACACATCAATACTATATGGAGGTTCTATGCCCAACTCACTCTTTCTTGCCATCTTTGCACTCGCAGGCCTAGCGGCTTGGGGATTTCTTGTTTTTTATCGAAAACACATGCAAGGCGAGAACGCACCAGAAAAGAAAGTGAACGTCACGGTATTGGATAAACAATCCATCGACCTGCCTGACGTAGAGCCAGGGCAAGAAGATCAAGAGTATTGGATTTATGTTCAACGTGGCATGGTCGGCCCCAAACGAGAATTTCAAGTCGGTATCCACTACTTTCACGCGCTGAACCCAGGTGATAAAGGAGCCCTAACCTACCAAGGTGATAAGTTCTTACACTTTGAGTTGAAGCGCTAAACATCAGCCGCTTCTCACCCCCGCATCAACCATCAGCCATCAGCCATCAGCCATCAGCCATCAGCCAACCATGCATAAATAATCGGTAACCTGCCGCCTTAGTGTCAATGCCTAAGGCAATAGCCAGCGGGTTTTCTCTGACTTGGAAACCAACCAACTCATCCATAGCGCGCCTGAGCCACTAATGACGATCCACAGCGGAATGACCCAAGCCGGGTGCCCTTGATACCAACCGAACTCTTTCATTGGCCACAAAAAAATCGGATGCAGCAGGTAAATGCCTGATTAATATTCAATCATTCTACTATAGCAATAAAAAAGCTGACCGGAATACATACCAAGTCAGCTTATTGTTAAAGGAGAGGCTTATCGCCCTTTGAGTTCATGTAGGTTGAGCTTATGCGGCTGAGGGCTGCGGCACTTTCGGTAAACGCAGAGAGATCACTGTCGTTATCGCTAAGAATGCGAAGGAGACCCACAGACACGCAGACAAACCTGCCATTTGGAATACCAAACCCGACAATATCGTACCAATCAAACGGCCCATCGCGTTTGCCATGTAGTAGAAACCCACATCAAGCGACACGCCATCGCCTTTCGCATAACTCACAATCAGGTAGGAGTGCAGCGATGAGTTGACGGCAAAGATGGCACCAAACACCATCAAACCACCGACGATAACTAACTCTGGTTGCCAGCCAATTTGTACCGCATAAGCAATAGCAGCCGTCACGATGGCCAATGCGCCCGCCCACAGCAGCGCAGCGTGGCCATCAGGTACCTTACCTTGCGCTTTGCCGGTGATCTTAGGTGCAATGCCCTGCACAAAGCCATAAGCGATAGTCCAAGCTGCTAAAAAGCCACCTACCCATGAGTGATCCCAGCCAAACACGCTGCCTAAGTAGATAGGTAGGGCTATCACAAACCACACGTCACGAGCGCCAAACAGGAACATACGTGCTGCAGACAGAATATTAATGGATTCAGACTTAGAGAAGATCTGCTTAAACTTAGGTTTGGTTTTCGCTTTACCCATGTCCGCCTCTAAACTCACCACACTGCCAATGAACACTAATGTCAGCACAGCAGCCATTGCCAGCACAGCATATTGGAAGCCAATCGTTGAGAGCAGCAAACCACCGATAAAGAAGCCCGCACCTTTTAGCGCATTCTTCGATCCAGTCAGAATCGCAATCCACTTATAAAGTGCACCTTGCTGTTCATCGGGCACCAAGGTTTTAATCGAGCTCTTGGCACTCATCTTATTGAGGTCTTTAGCGATCCCCGACAAGGCCTGCGCTGCCATCACCCAAGGAATGCTCAACATGGCCGATGGCACTGCCAGCATGCCCAAGGCGACGACCTGCATCCCTAAGCCAATATTCATGGTCTTATTGAGGCCAAGACGCGCCCCTAACCAACCACCGACAAGGTTAGTCACCACGCCAAAGAATTCGTAGAAAAGGAACAGTGAGGCGATCTCTAACGAACTGTAGCCCAGATCGTAGAAATACAGAACCACCAGCATGCGCAGTGCACCATCGGTAATGGTGAAGTTCCAGTAGTTGAATGTCACCAACATATATTGGCGAACGCTCTTACTTAGATTTGAAAACATAAACACTATCTCTGCAATCTAAACAAAAAGAGCTTTTGGATCATGACAAGCTCAACACTTCAGATACCAAAAGCTCTTTATACAACCACAATGGCAGACTAGCGGTTCGCTACGCCATTAATGTACTCAACCTGAATCGGTTTAGTGAATGCGCCAGGGCGAAGCGCTTGAACTTCTTCAACCACCTTACTCAGTTCCCAGCTTTTCTCTAACAATAGGTGCGCGGCTAATAAGCCCGTACGACCAGAACCACCCATGCAGTGCATTGCAACCTTACCACCATTATCAACCACTTGGTGCAACGCTGGGCTAGCTGCTTGCCATTTTTCAGCAAAGTCATCACCCGGTGCACAGTCGTCTTCGATCTCGATCTGGAACCATTGCATGCCTAACGCCTGCGCTTTCTCGCCCAGTGCAGACACGTTCTTGCTCGCCAGTTCTGCACTGTCTAAAGCCGTGACAATCGCTTCCACACCTTGCGCTTTCAGTTGCGCTAGAGATGCATCTAAATCAGCGTCTTTGGTACCTGGGCACGGAGTAAGCACTAACGCACCAGTTTCAAGATCCAGCTGCCATGTTGGGTGTACTTGAGAATTTGTCATCTTTATCAATCTCTTTAAGTTATTTATATGTCGACCGATACTCAAAATAATTGGAGTTGCAGCGAGGTCACCATTACTCGACGAAATAGTGGCCGTTCAACTCTAGCAGCAAAGGTAGGCGATGCGACTAGGGGGAAATTACAATGCTGCGGCTTCAAGTATCAAGGGTATGGGTTATGCTAGACCAACCGTACGAACAAGCTCAGCAGTGCGCGTTGCGTAGCCCATCTCGTTGTCGTACCAAGCGTAGATCTTAACCATGCGTTTACCGACTAACATCGTTGATAGCGCATCCACGATAGTTGAACGTTGGTCGCCTTTGTAATCGATAGAAACCAATGGACGCTCTTCGAAGCCAAGAATGCCTTTCAGTTCATTCTCAGACGCTTCTTTCAGCATAGCGTTAACTTCTTCTGCCGTGGTGTCTTGCTTCACTTCGAAGATGATGTCTGTCAGAGATGCGTTCGCCAGTGGGACACGAACCGCGTGACCGTTGATGCGGTTTTCAAGCTCAGGGAAGATCTCAACAATCGCTTTGGCGCTACCCGTAGTGGTTGGGATAAGGCTCATGCCGCATGCGCGCGCACGACGTAAGTCTTTATGGGGCGCATCAAGAATCGTTTGTGTGTTAGTTAGGTCGTGAATGGTCGTGAAAGACGCATTCTCGATACCTAGCTTTTCGTTGATCACTTTAACCACTGGTGCGATACAGTTGGTAGTACAAGACGCTGCCGTTACGATTTTGTGTAGCGCTGGGTCGAAGATGCTGTCGTTCACACCAACCACAATATTAGCAATGCCATCTTCTTTGACAGGTGCCGATACCACAACGCGCTTCACGCCTTGAGCAAGGTATTTGTTTAGGAACGATGACTTACGGTGAACACCGGTCGCTTCGATAACCACATCACAGCCCGACCAATCGATCGCATCGATATCGCGCTCCTGTGTGGTTTTAATGCGTTGACCATTGATGATCATCTCGTCCCCTTCAACAGCCACTTCGTGATTCCAGCGGCCTTGAACTGAATCAAACTCCAGAAGGTGAGCCAGTGTTGCTGTATCACCAGCCACGTCGTTAATTTGAACAAACTCTAGCTCAGCCCAATCGAATGCTGCGCGTAGTGCTAGACGACCGATACGGCCAAAACCATTGATACCTACTTTGACTGTCATTTTCTGTTCTCTCAGTTAATTGCCTTCATATTTGAAGCCGCAGCGTTGTTGACTAGGTTCAGTGACCCGAATCACATAGAACCGCTATGCTCATAGAGATAAGTTCACTTGTCGCCTAGCTGCAACTCCAACTATTCCGGCATTAAGTTTTAATGTATTTAAACGCAACATACTGGGCGTGAGTTCATCGACTCTAAACGCTCAATATCTTGCTGATATTCCATTTTCAAACAGTTGGATGCGATAAGATCATCAATTAATTTTCGCATCCAACCCGGTAAATCTTGTGACAGGCGGTAAAACACCCACTGCCCTTGACGGGCATCAGTCAAGATGCCATTTGAGCGCAACTGCGCTAGGTGACGTGACACCTTTGGCTGACTTTCTTGCAGTGCCTGAGTTAACTCACCAACAGATAAGCACTCATGGCGTACTATCAACATTAAGCAACGCACTCGCGTTTCATCTGACAGCAATTTAAAAAATTGGTGAGGAAGCATAGTTACATACTCATATGTGGATATGCATATATCCTAGCTACAAAAAAACGCACGTCAAGGCGTGCGCTTTAATTGTCATAAAAGTTTAACCAAGAAGCTTCATAACTGGTTAGTTATAGTGTGACTCCAACGTTGGGCTATCGTGAGTTCGGCTCTGACTTGTTCAGCATTCAGTCCAAGGTCAATACAGAGTGCTTCCATTTAGGCGTAGAGGTAAAGTCGTCAAGATCAATCATGTCGCCTGCATGGTAGAGCTATCGCACCACTTTTGAATGCCTAGCCATGTATGAGTATCCATTTGCATTTCGTTACTAGTTCTTTAATCTAGCAACATTAGTAGAAATAAAGCTCTCACACGCATCAGTTCAGGTAATTTCCCATGGAAAACCACAGCGGCGCCCAAATGTCATACACGCAAGAACCTCAATTCGAGCAAGCGATTAAACACGCTATCCCCACACTTTGGCAGCAACGACAAGATGGCTATATAACCTCATCCACGAACAGGAAGCTGTACTGGTGTAGCCTGACTTCATCGACACATAGCAAAGCGATAGTCATCTCCAATGGTCGTATCGAGTGCTGCCAAAAATACCAAGAGCTCTTTTATGATCTCTACCGCCAAGGCTACGACGTCTATTCATTTGATCATCAAGGTCAGGGGCAATCAGAGCGGCTAGTAGCAAACTCTGACATGGGTCATATCCATGAGTTTGATGATTACACCTCTGACATGGCTGATGTCATTGCTGGCTTTAATTTAGCTAAGTATGACAATCGCTACCTATTGGCTCACTCGATGGGCAGCACGATAGCCACACGCTACCTGCAAACCCATCCTGATCACCCGTTTGATAAGGTCACGCTGTGCGCACCCATGTTTGGTATCAATACCGAGTGGTACTTAAAGCCGGTCGCAATGATGGTTGCTCAGATTCTCACCGCTTACTATGCCAAGCCAACGTACGCGCCAGGGCAACAAGCGTATTACTCAAAACCCTTCAAGAACAACATATTAAGTCACAGTAAGGCGCGCTATCAGTGGTTCCGTCGCCTTTACCAAGACTCTCCCGCCTTGCAAGTCGGTGGGCCAAGTACTCGCTGGGTATGGCAAGGACTGATGGCGGCCAAGCAGGCGGTCCAACAGACGCGTCAAATCACCATCCCGCTACTGTTAATTCAGGCCGGGGCAGAGAAGGTCGTCTGTAATGTAGCTCAAGTGAAATTCATCAATAAGTTGAAGAAAACCAACGCCGAATGCCAATTAAAAGCCGTTGAAGGCGCAAGTCATGAGCTGTTGTTTGAAAAAGATGAGTACCGAAATCAGGCTCTGGATGCAATCAATCAATTCTTTGAGTAGCGGTACGTTAACGGTATCCATTGAGCAGGCCGCACGTAAATTGTGTGAATCGGTGGTAGGCACAAATCCAATGGTGGCCAAAGCCATCGATTTGCGGGCCATCTTTGGTACCTTAGCCGCCTTTGCGAGCTATCTCTAACCGTAACCTTATTGAGTACCGGTATCTCGAGTTGACGGGGATTAAGAATGGATTGCTTCTGCAAGGGAGCGTTATTTCACTGTTTGTGTTGTTTTCCACCAATACGCAATTTCTACTAAATAACTTTACTGGCTCACTGGGTGTGATGCTCTCTGCCAGTAAAGAGAATAATAACGAAAGAGGAAGAGAAGTCAGTGAGCTTTACCCTCTTTTCGTGGGGGAATTTGGCATACAATTTCAGAATGGAGATACGACAGTTAAAACGATGCTAGCATTCGCTAGTGTCGACATTGGTTAAGCATTTTGTAATGAGGGTTAAATGACTATTCCTGCACTTAAAGATTCTGTGAAAATCGTAGCCTCTGATTTGGATGGCACACTGCTCGCACCGAATCATCAACTCAGCGACTTTACTAAGCTCACACTCAAAAAATTACATGATCAAGGTTATACCTTTATCTTCGCCACTGGCCGCCACCATATTGATGTGGCAGGCATTCGCAAGATCGCGGGCATACCTGCATATATGATCACTTCGAACGGCGCTCGGGTTCACGACCAAAATGATCAATTGATGTATAGCCAAAACGTGCCTCAAGATTTAGTTCAGCCGGTGATCGATGTGGTTCGTCAAGACCCAGAGATCTTCATTCATATGTACCAAAATGATGATTGGCTACTCGATCGTGAAGATGAAATGTTGGCTCAATTCCACAGAGAGTCAGGCTTTAGCTACCAGCGCTTTGCCGCTGACAACGCGCCAAGTGAGGGCATTGCAAAAGTCTTCTTCACCCACCCAGAACATGATCATGAATACCTGGTGACTTTTGAACAAAAGCTAAAAGAGACCTTTGAGGATAAGCTGAATATCGCCTTTTCAACGCCTTGGTGCCTAGAGGTGATGGCGGCGGAGGTCTCTAAAGGCCATGCCTTAGACGCGGTAGCGAAATCACTGAACCTGACTCTTGATAACTGCATTGCCTTTGGCGATGGTATGAATGATGCTGAGATGCTGGCTATGGCGGGTAAAGGGCTGATCATGGGCACGTCACACGAGAAAGTGATGCAAGCTCTGCCAGACAATGAAGTGATTGGCAGCAACGCAGATGATGCCGTTGCTCACTACTTAGAAAAACACCTACTCTAAGCAGTCCCAATAAAACATAAAGGCAGCCAATGGCTGCTTTTTTGAACCTTACGCTAAAAGATTTCTCTAAGGTTAGCGAGAACCGAGCACTTCTTTGCTTAAAATGGCCTGCCACTCCTGCTCGGTCACTGGCATGATGGACAAGCGATTACCCCGCTTCACCAGTGGCATCTCTGATAATTCCGGCATCGCCTTGAGTGTTGCTAAAGGGATCACACGTTCCGTCACTCGCACAAATTCGACATCAACCATGACCCAACGCGGATTGCCTGGCGAAGACTTGGCATCATAGTAGTCACTCTCTGGATCGAACTGAAAATGATCGGGATAGGCTTCTCTGGTTACTTTCGCAATCCCCGCTACGCCGACTTTTTTGCACGATGAATGGTATATCATCACCTCATCCCCAAGCTTGACGTCATCACGCATAATGTTACGAGCCTGATAATTCCGTACCCCCTCCCAGCAAGAGGTTTTTTGTACTCTCAGAGTGTGAATAGAGAAGGTGTCGGGTTCTGTTTTAAATAACCAATATGCCATAATAAATCCTACTAACGGTTGCTCCGAGGAAGATATAACATGAAGGTAATGAAAAACCCAGTGACGTGGCTCGTCGCAGTCGCTTTACAAGGTTGTGTCGCGACAACACAGACACTGCCACAAACTGAACACCCCCCCGCCACCTTGGATGAACCATTGAGCATTCACCCACAAACCTTCATCATGCGAGGTCAGGTTGTGGTCGGTCATGAAAGCCGAACTTTCACCCCTTGCGGCAGCCAGCAACAATACTGGTTAGATTTATCTCCAGAACTCGCGCTCGAAGCACAGGGGCTGGCTACCAGGCCCTACCAAATTTTATATGGTGAGCTGATAGGTCACCTCACCGTACCAAGCCAAACAGGATACAATGCCGACTTCACAGCACGCTTCGTCGTTGACCAAGTGAATATGATTACCGCAGAGAATCCCGAACGCTGCGACCAACCGTTGCACTCAACACGCGCCTTTGGTAATGAGCCCTTCTGGTCGGCCACCTTCGAGAAAAATCAGATCCAATACACGGCTATGGGCAGCGACGCACAATGGCTGAATATTGACGCTCGCCGTATCACCCCTAACGCACGCGACTACCAACTCTCAGCGAAAACGACACAAGGCACTCTTCAGCTTAACAAAGAGAATTGCAGTGATGGCATGAGTAACGCCATCTATGGTTGGGAGTCAAAGCTCAACCTCAACAACAACCGCTACACAGGTTGTGCTGCAGTAGCGAATCAAGACCCAACCCTGAACTGGCACGGGCTCTACCTCGCCAACTCAACACAGAACTCCGGGTTTTCGGTTAGCCTTGCACTCAACCATGACCACAGTGCCATCACCACTTACTCGTACAGCGATGACACCCCTTCCATTGTTGAGCAAGGCTTCTGGCAGCAGTTAAATGCCAATCAAGTACAAGTGGTCATGACTCGCCACCAACAGCAATACTTGGTCTCTGAGCGAATTTTCACACTCGATAACGGCAAACTGATCGCCGAAAAGGAGAAGGTGGGCAACGTTATCTACCCGATTGCGAATGGTGGACTTGTGTTATTCAAGGCCAATCAAGAGCAGGCACAACGGAACTCTGCCGCTCCGGCGGATCACACCGCCCAGCAGACAAGCCAAGGGGATCAACTTGATCAAAACGCCGACCGAATGATCCATGAGGGTGTTAAGATCAACACACCGTCATCATGAGTAATCAACAAGTTTGCCGTGGTTGCGGCTTCACTCACCAGTGTATTTGCCATTTGATCCCAAGCGCTCAAAGCCAAACCGAATTGGTACTGCTCACGCATGAGAATGAACTGTCGCGAGACACCAATACAGGGAAACTGCTTCAGCAATCTCTTCATCAGTGTCAGCCCATGGTATGGCACAGGAAAACCCCACCAGCAGAACTAATAGCACTGCTTGAAGATGAAACGCGGCAACCGTTTCTTTTATTCCCCAGCGCTCAAAGCATCGAGTGCCAGCAAGCGGTGATGACCATAGCAAAACATCGTCAACCGCTGTTCATCATCTTGGATGGAACATGGCAAGAAGCGAAGAAGATGCTCAACAAGAGCTCGTGGTTACAATCCGTTCCACAAGTACACCTCAACATCAGCAGCGAGTCCTCATACACCTTGCGCCGCAATCAAGACAGTGGTCACTTGTGTACCTGTGAAGTGGGGATTGCGTTACTTGAAACATTAGGGGAAAGCGAAGATGCACAGCAGATCAATGACTACTTTCAACACTATCTAAAAGTCTTCCACGCCGACAAGTGCGGCCACACTCTCAAATAGACCAAGTAGGAATACAGGCAGACAATAAACAGAGACTAAAGACAAAAAGGGTGAGCCACCAGTTCACCCTTTCATTTTGAATGGTCATCTATTGAAGATAATTATTTTATTGGAGAGCTGCGTTTATTAAAGAAAATAGGCGGTAGGTAAGATGGTGTTTTACGTGAAGCGAACACAATATCTCGATCAGAAGAAATGCGTAGGCTCACCAAAGTAATAACCCTGCAAATAATCGACGCCCATATCTTCGGCGGTACGACACACCGGCTTATTATGGACACATTCTGCCACCATTTTGGCGTTGAGTACTTGGTACAGGCGAACCAATTTCGCTTTACATTACACCTCAGTATTTGCAAGAAATGTATATGTTTGCATACCAACCCTGGTCAAAATGGAGTGAAGAGCTCAACTGTCCCGATAACTGACGTGACTGGTCAGTGACCAAGCTAACCGTTCACTTTGATCAATGCGACACAATACGCCCTGAGGGGCGTTCAAACTAGCCGCATAAGATCGCTAAGCTGCTCAATTTCAACATCTGGTAGCACACTCGCCTTCGGGCTGAGGTGTAAATTGGAACCCATGTCATTAAACCAGCATGCTTGAAAACCGTTTTTCTTGGCTCCGTAGACATCGGTTGTCAGGTGATCACCCACATGAAGAATGTTATTCGCATCAAAACCTAGGTATTGCTGCGCTTTATCAAACATATCTGGGTAGGGTTTGGCTCTGCCATCAGGACCGGCTTTTAGGATTAATTGGAAGTACTGACTCAAGCCAATTTTATGCGGGTCTACATTGCCGTTGGTAATAGCCACCAAAGGAATGCGTTGGCTAAGCTCTGCCATCACTCGATGCGTTTCTCGAGGAACGTCGACTTGGTTGCGCAGCCATAAGGCATGTTCGATACCTTCACGAGCCGCCCGTTCAGCTTGCTGCTGTGAATAACCCAACTTTAGCAACCCAACCTTTATCTGGATTTCACGCCACACGGTGACATCGTGCTTTAGCATTGGATTCTCAGATGCGACTTGTTGCTTGATACCTTGCCACTCTTCGAGTGATAAAGAGGCCGACACCGGGTGTTTTTTATAGAGCCACTGCGCCATCTCTCTTTCAACCTTCACAATCACTGGCCAGTTGTCGTACAAGGTATCATCCAAGTCAAAGGTCATCGCCTTGATGGGCTTCAACCCTCGGTAAATTCGCATAGTAAGCCCTTAAGTTTAATCTTTGTTCTTCTTACGTGCGCGAGGGTGAGCCTGATCATAAGCCTGCGCTAAATGTTGGAAATCCAAGTGAGTATAAATTTGGGTGGTCGAGATATTTTCATGCCCGAGCAACTCTTGGACTGCGCGCAGGTTTTGGCTTGATTCAAGCACGTGCGTAGCAAAGGAGTGACGCAGCTTATGCGGGCTAATGTGGCTCGCAACGGATTGCTTCTTACCCCACTCTTCCATGCGCTTTTGCACACTGCGATGCGAGATACGCGTACCTAACTTGGAAACAAACAGGGCATTTTCACCGGGCGAAGCCAACTCACCACGAACTTTAAGCCATTTATCAACCCACTCTTTGGCTAAACCAGAAAACGGTGCTTTACGCTCTTTGTCGCCCTTACCTATCACTCGGATCTCACCTTGCCGACTCAACACATCTTTAAGGTTAATTCCGACTAATTCGGCGAGACGCAGTCCTGCACCATACATCACTTCCATCATCGCTCGATCGCGAATCGACAGTGGATCGTCCTCATTAACATCAAGCAATTGACCAACTTCATCGACATCGAGGTTCTTAGGCAAAGGACGCTGCTTACGAGGTGCTGATACCCCTTTAGCAGGATTCGCCGTCATTTCACCACGCAATACCAGGAAATCAAAAAAGCTGCGCAATGAGGATAAACGGGTTGCGATGCTGCTCGTCTTCATTCCCTCACGCATGCCTTTGCTGGCAAGCTGCCTGACCCACGCCGCATCCACTTGCCTCCAATCCTTTAGCCCAAGCGTGACTAAATGCGCGGCCATGGTTTCCAGTTGCTGCTTGTAATTGCGTTGAGTGTGGAGGCTAAGCCCCTTCTCGCTTCTGAGATATTCATAGAAGCGAGAAAGTGGCTTTTGAAGGCTGTTAGGAAGAGGTATTTTGGGCTCTAGGCTCATGGTTTATCTGCCAAGGTAAGGTGTCCGCCAGATGAGACACAACAAGTGCCAAATGGCGTAAAAAGAGCGTATCCATATGGGGTTGGAAATGTCCGCCATCTTCACTAGAAAAGGCGAGTAACCCAAGCGGAGACTGTTTAGCAAGCGGGAGTACGACATAAGAGCCGAGCTCTGGGACTTGATAATCACCAAACAAATCGTGTCTGTCGGCCTTTCTCAAGCGCCCGAGATAGGCATCTTTGCCATTAAAATGGTTGAGTGAAAACGTCGAATAACCCTCTTCGCTCAACTGATAAAAACCCGACTGAGAGAGAATACGCAGATGAGCCTTCAGCCCTAAATCGAGCGCTTTTTGCTCAACTGCTTTAATCACCTGCACAAAGTCACTGCATTTCAGCACTTGCGCTTGCAGATCCATAAACTCATAGAAGGTTTTATCGTTGTTGGCCGCCAGCGACATCAAACCAGTGATCTCTTCTTCTAGCTCTTCGATTCGGTGGCGTTGGCGTTTAAGCTGAACCTCAACCAAAGAAACCGCGCCCTGCTCGACGTTATTGATAGCAAGGTGATCCACCAAATCCTTTCTGCCTTGGAAAAAATCTGGGTTATCACGTAAATATTCCGCGACCACTTCAGCGGTAAGTGCGTCGGCTGCAACGTAAGACAAAACCTATCCTTTATTTTTATGAATCTATTTGTTTTGGGTCGTTATTAGCAAGAAAGTTGACCATCAAACACATGCGTTGCAGGCCCTGTCATAAACAGCGGCTTACCCGGCCCTTGCCAGCTAATGTGCAAGTCACCGCCTGGTAGACGAACTTTCACGTTCTCATCCAGCAGCCCTTGAGTGATGCCAACCGCAACCGCGCCACACGCACCGCTACCACATGCCTGAGTTTCACCCGCGCCGCGCTCATAAACACGTAAGCGAACTTCTTCACGGTTAATCACCTGCATAAAGCCAGCATTAACACGCTCAGGAAAACGTTCGTGAGATTCAAGCAGCGGACCTAAGGTATCCACATCAGCCGTGTCCACGTCATCAACCACAGTCACTACGTGTGGGTTCCCCATGCTGACCGCACCACAGAACAAGGTATGCTCATCGGTTCTGAGAATATACGTTTTCTCAGGTTGCTTGGCCTTGAATGGGATCTTGCTCGGTTCGAACTCAGGAACACCCATGTTGACCGTGATCAGATCATTTTCTTCAATCTTAAGCACCATTTTGCCTTTCTTGGTGCTGACATTGATGCTGTATTTATTGGTTAAACCTTTCATGCGAACGAATCGTGCAAAACAACGCGCGCCATTACCACACTGCTCCACTTCACTGCCATCCGCATTGAATATACGGTAATGGAAATCAGTTTCGGGATCATAGGGCGCTTCAACCACCAGTAGCTGATCAAAGCCCACACCAGTGTGACGATCCGCCAAACGACGAATCAAATCTGGAGAAAAGAAAATATTTTGAGTAATGCAGTCCACGACCATGAAATCATTGCCCAAACCATGCATTTTAGAAAAGTGGAAGTGCATAACGCTTAAAATTACTCCGGAAGAATGTTTTCAAGTTCCCACAGACTCGTAAGCTCTTCACGCTGACGAACCAAGTGAGTTTTATTGCCATCAACTATCACTTCAGCCGCACGCGAACGAGTATTGTAGTTAGATGACATCGCAAAGCCGTAAGCGCCCGCAGAACGAACCGCCAGTAAATCGCCCTCTTCAAGTACAAGATCACGATCTTTACCTAGGAAATCACCGGTTTCACAAATTGGCCCAACCAAATCATAGGTTACTGCTTCGCCATGACGTGGTCGTACTGGCACAATATCTTGCCAAGCTTGATACAATGCTGGACGCATCAGATCGTTCATTGCCGCATCAATGATGGCAAAATTCTTATGCTCCGTTGGTTTTAGGAACTCAACTTTCGTCAATAGTAGACCCGCGTTGGCAGCAATCGCTCTACCAGGTTCGAAAATCAACTCTAGATCAGAGTGATTATCTAGACGAGCCAACAAGGCTTTCGCGTAATCTGAAGGCTGTGGTGGCAATTCATCACGATAAACCACGCCCAAACCACCACCCACATCAAGATGCTTGATTTGAATACCATCAGCACGCAATTGATCGATCAGCGCCAGTAGGCGATCGGTAGCATCAATGAAAGGTTCAATATCCGTTAATTGAGAGCCGATGTGGCAATCAATACCGTGGATAGATAAATTATCGAGCGTTTTTGCAAACGCATAAACCGCAGGCGCACGATCGAAGGCAATGCCAAATTTGTTATCCCGCAAGCCTGTTGAGATGTAAGGGTGGGTATTGGCATCAACATCAGGGTTAATACGCAGTGAAATCGGCGCTTTAACACCAAGCTCACCCGCCACTTTATTGAGACGTTCAAGCTCTGGCTCAGACTCTACATTGAAACACTTAATGTTCAATTCAAGTGCGCGTTTCATTTCTGCGGCCGTTTTACCAACACCAGAGAACACCACTTTCGCCGGATCGCCACCAGCCGCTACTACACGCTCTAGTTCACCGCCTGAAACGATATCGAAACCTGAGCCCAAACGAGCCAAAGCATTCAACACGCCAAGGTTCGAGTTCGCTTTAACGGCATAACACACCAAATGCGGGTGCTCACCCACTGACGAATCAAACGCATTCCAGTGACGCTCTAATGTTGCACGAGAATAGACATACAGCGGTGTGCCATATTGCTCTGCCAATTGTGAAAGTGCGACGTCCTCAGCCCAAAGCTGGCCATCTTCCTGATAATTGAAGTAATCCAAAATTCTTATCCCTTATAAATAACGATTGCAGCGTGTTTTTACTTATTCCGATTGTTCAGCTTGCTGCACAGAATCAGGATCGTACAGCGGGCCAGTTTGACCACAGCCAGAAAGTCCCATAACGGACACCATAAACAGAGCGGTAATTAATTTTTTCATTTTGCATATCGTGATTATTAACTCAATGCCCCCTATAATCGCACCACACTCAGGAAAAGCAATAGGATAGAAAGGATGAACGATACTGAATTTCATCAGTTAGTCGATATACAGATGCAAAACATCGAAGAAGCTATCGATGAGTCAGAGGCAGATGTCGATTACGAAGTGACTGGCAATGTGATGACACTGGAGTTTGAAGATCGTAGCCAAATCATCATAAACCGCCAAGAACCAATGCATGAGATTTGGTTAGCCTCTAAATCTGGTGGTTTTCACTTCAAGCTAGTCGACGAAAAGTGGACATGTTCAAAAACGGGCATGGAGCTGTTTGAGATGGTGAAAGAAGAATGCGTTAAGCACGCAGGTGAAGAGATCGATTGGGTCTAATCATTTGTAAGCAAAAACGAAAAAGGAGTGATTGATTCACTCCTTTTTAATTTTACCTGCTGAGGTCAACCTAAAGATTAACGATCTTCGAACTCCGAGAAGACAAGGTCGCATCATTACGGTAAGGCACAACATAAGAGTTGCCTTCCTCAGGGTGAACAATTTGGTAGTACTGAGGCAAGTTAAAATTAATCAACTTAGCGGACACCTTCGACTCATCTTTGACCGAGGTGTAGAAAGAGTTGACGCTTGCGATCATCTCATCTTTTTCGCCACTGAACTGGTGGTACACCTCAACCTGATTCGATTCATCTAATACGTAGATATTGAAGCCCTTATCCGTGTCTTCAAAGAAGAATTGGATCAAGCCCTCACTGGCAAAGCTATCCACCACATCCGGTAGCTGATACTCCTGCTCTTTATCGAGCATCAATAACGGTGAGCCCTTCAACTTGTTACTCGAGATACTACGATAGAAATCAACCGAGTTTTCGAGCATCTGAACAGACACACCACGACGCTCAAAGAACAAACCAAACATCTTGTTCGCAATGCGGATAGCTTTAAAGCGACGACGCTTTTCTGGTTCAATAGGCTTAAGGCGTAGCTCAATGCACTCCGCGAGCAGCTGATACACCATATTGCGTATCACTCCGCGCAGGTTTTTACTGTAGCAGAATACATCGACCGACTCTGGCGGTAGCGCATCTTGGTGCATTTTACCGAGCACTGTTTTCAATGCATCGAGCATCGCAGTATCACCTTGGAAGTGAAGTGTACGTACTTCATGCCAAGAATTCCGGTAAACCAGATCGACACTGCCAACTAAACTCTTACCTTCTTCCCCAAAACTGAAGATATCGGTATTTTTGAGATCAAATTTCAGTGAACGACCACTCAATTCAGAAGTCGGATCATTTTCAAAGTTAATAAACATCGCTAGCTGGCTGATCTCACACGGACTCGCGAGCGCTTGCATACTCGGGCGACGCTTACGTAAAGAAAAGGTATTACGTAGGTCGCTCACCATTTGATAGAACTTATCGATATCAATGTGAGCATCACGCACCACAGAGTGCAAACGTGTTGACTCGGTGATCAAACCATTGAAGAAAGACCAAGCGACCAGCTTACTCAAGTATTCATGGTGCTCTAGGGAAGGCTGGCCCAGAATGCGATGCGCAATTAGAGGCTGCTTATACAGATACCAACCCGCTTTGTTTGATTGCGCATTGCGAACCTCAATAAAACTCAGATCCGGCTCATGCAGATCCGGTGAAATTTGCGGATTCAAAAGCGTCACTTTACCCGGCAACACTTCAAAAGCAGCATAAAGCTTACGAGCCAAGATACTAATATCTTGCGGGCTGATGGCTGAGGTGATGTCATTGCGACGGGCAAATTGAATCAGGTTACGATAACTGAGCATCAAAGCATCAAGCAGTGCATGATGCACCACTTTAACCTGTTCAACCTTCCAGTTACGGCGGTTATCCAGCTCAGCAATGACTTCCGCTCCCCAATTCCAAGATTTTGTCATCTCAGTTAAGGCTTCACGACGCCAAGCAACCGAACCTATCTCAGCTTCACGCGACAATTTCTCGTGGGTTTTGAGGTAGAAACAGCGTCTCACCAGATCCAATCGAGTATGATCATCAATTCGCTTTAGATAGCGGGTGACCTTTTCCAGCATCAGATAATAACTATCCATACCATACAGATCCGGTTCATTCGCAAAGAAGCGGCGTTTGGTATCAATACTCAGCAGCTGGGTATTGGGGTATTCCCATGAATAGGCCTCTAACAGGATTGCCTTCAATACCGATTTGTATGGTGAGTCGATACTCTTATACAGCTGCCACAGGTTTGACCCAAAGTATTCTTCGGCAGGGATACGGTTCAACTTACCAAAATCGATCCACTGCGAGCAATCAAGATAGCCATCCTGAGATAAGCCTTGCACATACTCGTCGTAACACTCTTCCATTTCTGGCGGAATGATTTGCCACAATAGGCGCTGCCCCGCAAGACGCACTGCAGAACGATAAAACTCATCAAGCAACAATAAGTGCTGTGAAGAGCCACAGTTGTCACCCGTCATCTCTTCAGAGTGGTTTGAGCGAAAACGCTCTTCATCCATCAAGAAGAAATTCGCTTCAACGCCTAGAGTTTCGGCCCAATCGGTAATCAGCAGACATTTGCTGGTCAAGCTATCGCGCGCGGGGCCATCCATATCCGGTGGTACACACACCCAAATATCAAGATCACTTGACGTGCTTTGACCAATAGAAGAGGTACTGCCCATGGTATACAGGCCAAGGATCGCAGGTTCAGCAGCCTCAGTGAGGTTACTGCCAAGCGCTAGCTCAGTCTCAGACACAAACTGCTTTTGGGATTCATTAAGCGTGAAGCTACGAATTCCAAAAGGAACTTGTTGGTCGCAATAGCCCGGTATCATAGGGTGATTGAAGTGAAGCAGTGCAGGAATAAGGTTAAAAACTCGCTGGCCTTGCACATTCATCAACGCCAACGCACGATCAATGCGCTGTTGGTTTAGATTGTCTAATCGTTGAATCAAAGTTTGAGTGTAAGCCTGCAAGGTAAGTCCTTGGTTTGAGATTAAATATACTTCTGTTCAGTTACTGAACGAAAGCAGCAACAAAACGTGATCAATCTAACACTTTTAGCGTTAATGGTAAAGCAAAGGAAGCCGCCATGGTGGCCACACCCTTAAGAGCAAAACGTTAAATTCACGGCGGTGTAGTGTCCTCTTTATTGGCTACTTCTAATAATAGCCCATGTTTCAAATGAGAGGCCAATCACACTATTTTGGTCAACTCGTGAAAATCTCTCAGCGAGAGATGCATGTGAATGATCAAACAGTAAGAATTTTCATCTCACAGTGGTAGGATTAAGTCATTACAGAACCTATATCGGAAACACCATGACAAATTCAGCACCAATCCGTATTGCGACCAGAAAAAGCCCTCTTGCCCTCTGGCAAGCCTACTTTGTTAGGGATGCACTTCAAGCGGCTCATCCGGGATTAGAGGTTGAGTTGGTAACTATGGTGACCAAAGGTGACATTATCCTCGACACACCACTGGCTAAAGTGGGTGGTAAAGGGCTGTTCGTTAAAGAACTCGAAGTGGCCATGCTCGAAGGCCGTGCCGACCTTGCGGTTCACTCGATGAAAGATGTGCCTGTCGACTTCCCTGAAGGTCTCGGTCTCGTGACCATCTGTGAACGTGAAGACCCACGCGATGCGTTCGTCTCTAATACATACAACAACATTGATGAGCTGCCACAGGGTGCGGTCGTGGGCACATGCAGCCTACGCCGTCAGTGTCAGTTACTGGAATCCCGACCAGATCTCATCATCAAAGAGCTACGCGGCAACGTGGGAACTCGTCTAGGTAAACTCGATGATGGTCAATACGACGCGATCGTATTGGCGGCAGCGGGCCTTAAACGTCTGAATTTGGAAGAACGTATCCGTAGCTTTATTGAGCCAGAACAGTCTCTCCCTGCTGTCGGCCAAGGCGCTGTTGGCATTGAGTGTCGTCTAGATGATGAACGCCTAATCAAGCTTCTTGAACCACTGAATCACAAAGACACTGCTGATCGCGTGTTATGTGAGCGAGCAATGAACCTAACCTTAGAAGGTGGTTGTCAGGTGCCCATCGGCAGCTACTCACTATTAGATGGTGACAACATCTGGTTACGCGCACTGGTTGGGGAGCCGGACGGCTCTAAGATGGTCCGTGGCGAAATATCTGGCCCTCGCAAAGAGGCAGAAGCACTGGGTGTGACTCTGGCCAATCAATTGCTAGATGACGGTGCAAGAGACATCTTAACCAAGCTCTACGCTGACCAAGAATAATCATGACAGTGTTGGTAACACGTCCCGGTTCACAGGGGCAATCGCTTTGCCAACAACTCGCGGATGAAGGCATTCAAGCAATCCATCATCCGCTGATTCGTATCGTTGATAATCCATACTCTGGGCATTTAGCTGCCCAACTCAATAGCAGCGATATCGTCATTGCGGTCAGTCACCATGCCGTGACCGCAGCCCAAAACATCCTTTCGAAAACTTCATCCATTTGGCCCACTTCGCCGCTTTATCTTGGCGTTGGTCAAAAAACTGCGCACGTTTTAAGCAAAGCCTGTAAACAAAAAGTAAACTATCCTCAAGTTGGTGATAGTGAACATCTTCTTAAGCTGACTGAACTTAATGGCGTAGAAAATAAATCCATTTTGATACTGCGTGGCAATGGTGGGCGTGAGCTCATTAGAGATTCTTTACTTCTGCAAGGCGCACAAGTTTCTTATTGCGAAACCTACCGTAGAGAATATATTCCGATTAGTGACCACGGTACCTATCAAAAATGGATCAACAATAAAACGTCCAAAGTCGTCATCACGAGTCAGGAACAATTAGAGTATCTGTGCTCTATCACCCCTGGTGAGTACATGAGTTGGCTTTCAACAAGGCAGCTATTTGTCCCAAGCCAACGCATCGCAGAACGCGCTCAACAGCTCGGCTTCTCGCATGTGATCAATACTCAAAGTGCTGCGAACCAAATATTATTGGCTGCTCTCCGGCCTTAGCTAGAAACAGGAAATAAGCATGACAAGTAAAAAAAATAATGAGCATATTGAACCTGAAAAAAAACAAGACGCTCAGCCGGTGGTTGTTGAAAAAGACACAGTAGAGTCAACCCAGGCAGAACAAAATCTTGATGCCTCCACAAACAATACCGCCCCAAACGAGCCGCCTCCAGCTGAACATAAAGAGCAAATCGAAAACGCAGAGAAACAAGGCAAGCGCGGCGTAAAATTAGGCGCAATTGCGATCGCTATTTCAATTATCTTCAGTGGTGGAATCGCATTTCAAATGCAACAAAAGAGTGCTGAGTACTCGGCTCAAATCGTAGCTCTTCAAGCACAACTGCAAAACACCCAATCTGCAGTCAATAACGACCTACAAACCATCAAGCAAGAGACTATCCCACAAGCATCACATGCAGTGGAGAAAATCCAGGTCGTACAAGCTCAACAACAGAAGAGCATCCAAAGCCTGCAGTTAGCGGTCGCTGACGTGAAAGGTCGCCGTCCGAATGACTGGTTACTTGCTGAAGCCGATTACCTTGTGAAGCTGGCTGGCCGTAAACTGTTCCTTGAGCACGATAGCGTCAGCGCGACCCAATTAATGGAAAGCGCCGATCAACGTATCGCCGCATTAAATGACCCAAGCTTAGTGTCTCTTCGTCAATCGATGACCAATGACATCACCAAACTTCGCGCCATCCCTATCATCGATCGAGATGGCTTAGTTTTACGCCTTACCAGCCTGCAACAACAAGTCGATACGCTGCCACTTGCCAATGCGATTCTTCCAGACGCTGCTGTTATTGAGGAAAAAGCGGTCTCACAAGACATTAATGATTGGCAGACCAACCTGATGACGTCGATGAAAGACTTCTCTGAAAATTTCATCACCTTCCGCAGCCGTGATGGCGAAGTGATACCGCTACTATCACCTGAACAACATTTCTATCTACGTGAAAACATCAAAGGTAAATTAGAAACCGCGATTCGCGCGGTCTACAAAGAGCAAGGCGATGTTTATAACGCGGCGCTACAAACGGCAAATGAGTGGTCGAAAGCGTACCTAAATCAAGATGACAACTCTGTAATCGAGTTTGAAAAAGCAGTTAAGCAGCTAAGTGATCAGAACATCTCGGTGAAATACCCAGTTAAACTTGAGTCGCAGCATGAACTGTCAGATGTTATTCGTGAGCGCTTACGCCGTGATGTGACTATTTTGAACTCGGAGGAAGAATAATGATTCGTTGGATTTTTCTTTTTCTTGTTTTAGGCGCAGGGCTATTTGTTGGCACCCAGTTCTCAGGTCAACAAGGCTACGTACTGATCTCGATCGCGGACAAAACCATCGAGATGAGTGTAACCACCTTAGTTATCTTTGTCATTGCTCTATTGGCTGCGTTATTCGGCCTCGAATATCTGTTTAAAAAACTGATTTATGCTAGCTCAACAACTTGGAACTGGTTCAGCGTCCGCAAACTGAAACGCTCTCGCCGTTACACCAATGAGGGCATCATCAAGCTGCTCGAAGGGGATTGGAAAGGCGCGGAGAAGAAGGTGACTCGTTGGGCTAACCATCACGACATGCCCCTGCTTTGCTACCTTATTGCTTCACAAGCCGCTCACGAACAAGGTAATGCAGCTGAGCGTGATAAATACATCGAACTTGCAAGCCAACAAGAGAACTCACTGCTTGCCGTTGAACTCACGAAAGCAAAGCAACAGATCAGTGAGTCAAACTATGAAGCAGCCTTCGATACGCTTTCAACCCTAAAAGGCACATACCCAAATAACACCGCCTTGCTTGATTTACTGAAATCCACTTATATTCAGCTCAAGCTATGGCAGCCGTTGCTAGAATTAACACCTAAATTATCTAAGAACAAGCTAGTGACAGCTGATGAGCAACGTGAACTAGAGCAGAAAGCACAATGTGGTTTACTGCACGACGTCGCGCAGCAACAAGGCAGTGAAGGGCTGATTAGTCACTGGAACAAGCTGCCAAGGAAACAGAAACAAAGCTCTCACCTTGTATCATGCTTTGTGAAGCAACTGATTGCTCGTAAAGCTGACTCTGAAGCCTTCACTGTAATTAAAGAGAACATCGCTAAGAGTAGCTCGAATGAGCTCTATATGTTGCTTCCAGAGCTGAATCTTGCCGATCACCACCCAGTCATTGTGATGCTAGAGAATGCGATTAGCAAAGACAGTAATAATGCCGAAGCACACAGTGCATTAGCGCAATTTTACCTAAGAGAACAAAAGTGGGCTGACGCACAAAGCCACTTTGAGAAAGCCCTTTCGCTCCGATCGAATGTGTCTGATTATGGTTACCTGTCTGATGCTCTTGATAAACAGAATCTAACCAAAGCAGCTCACGAAGTTTCTCGCAAGGCTCTCGCTCTAGTACGGTAGTCAGTTTATCTAGACAATTAAAACTATGCCGATGCCTAGCATCGGCTTTTTTGTATCCGCGTCTTATACTTTCGATAGTCCCCACTGATACCAATCATCTGGAATTGACCCTATCGAACAAGTTTGCAGTGGTTACTACAATTGGCATAACAAGGGCATTATCATCCACAGTCACCGAGAAAGGTCATCACGGAACAGTCATTGGGAATACTGTTGGATGGCATATCGATGATATTGCGAGCGAGTTTAATAATGTCAGTGTCATCAAACTTCCTTCCTACTCGCCTAAACGAAACCCTACAGAGCAAATGTGAAATTGGTTAAGGCTAAGCTATCTTGCCAAGCAAAATCTTACCGATTATTACGATAGTGTGTCGATGGTATGTAGTACTTGGAATGGATTTAGTGACTGCAAAGATCGCGTCACAAAAATGTGTACAAGGGATTGGATTGACCTGATCTGTTAATTTTCCGGATTGGTATAATACCAATCTAAGTAAAAATATGATCTAATTGAGGCTGTTACTTCTTCGTGAAAAAAGACGCTATCCCCCTCTGGCAGGATAGTTGTCACTGTTAAAATTTACCCAGCATGGGCGGTAATGAGTGAACCTTGTCTCGTATTC
>NZ_CANLBV010000058.1 GCF_947488985.1 uncultured Vibrio sp. | reverse complement strand
CGGAACCGCCGTATGCGACCCACGCTTGTACGGTGGTGTGAGAGGACGGAGGCCGTGAGGCCTCCTCCTACTCGATTATCGTTTCTGCACTGAGGTTTCTATCGTTAAGCCATGTAAACTTGGGATTAAGCTCGATTACATCATGTGTTTGCGGCGGATATCGAGCAGGGCAAATATTCCGAAAATCAATATTGACCACTTCTCCCAACGTGACATTTCGATCTTATCGCCGAAAGCACCAATAAAAATCAGCATCTGTATACCGTGCATGAAGAGCAAGAATGCAGTCATGATATAAAGCGCAATCGCAGAATTCCCCGGGAATGGGTAGAAAATATTTACGATTAAGATAAACCAAACAAAGGCGATGGCGGCTTTTGCTAGTGGAAGCAAGAACTTCATTCAATAACTCCTATTTTTCAATGATTCGATTGAACAGCCGGTAACTTGACTGGCCAGTGGTCTTATCGCGATGCAGTTCCCAGTTCGCAGGCATCGCTTCGAGTTGCAGCTCTTTCTCTGTCTCGACGTAAATGATGGCGTCATCGGTCAGCCAACCGTTACTCTCAAGTAGTTGGACCGTTTCTGCGAGTAAGCCTTTGCGAAATGGTGGATCAAGGAAAACCATGTCGTAAGGAGTGCCGGGTTTTTTAAGGAAAGAGAGAGCGTCAGTATTCACCACATTGATGTTGTCTGCTTTGAGCTCGTTAGCATTATCAGCAAGCTGCTTGGCGGCTTTGGGGTTCATTTCGAGCAGCGTCACCATTTTTGCTTGGCGAGAAGCGGCTTCAAAACCGAGCCCCCCCGACCCGGCAAATACGTCTAAGCAGGTCGAATTGGGGATATCTTGTGCTACCCAGTTAAAGAGCGTCTCTTTAACTCGGTCAATGGTTGGGCGTAACCCTTCTAAATCATGAACAGGTAGCTTTCTGCCTCTCCATGAACCACTAATGATTCGAACAAAGCCTCCGGATGGCTTTTTTTGTGATGTGTTTTGCTGGCGACGTCTTACCATAGATTTTTTGACCGCTAATAAAGTGATACTATACCGAACCCAATTTAAGTGGGTTCGAGTATTAAATAAATTTGCAATGACAAAGTGTATCAAGCTAAAAGCAAACTTATCACTGCTTTGTCATTTTTCTTTACTATTCGTTTGTACAAGCTTGTATTGTATAACAATAGCAAAGAGTCGACGTGTATTAAGTCAATACAGCTAATTAGTAGATCTAGGGAATTCCTCTGATGACGGAAAAAAAGAAGCGCGGATTATTATCGTGGCTTGGTTTTGGTGAAGAAGAACAAAGCCCAAAAACTCAGAATGAAGCGAACGTAGAAAACGTTGAAGAGCAAACTGAAGTTGAATCACAAGTTGAGGCTGAACAGGTTGTACCTGAAGCTGAAATCGCTAAGCCAACTGAATCTAAGTCAGTTGAATCTGAGCAAGTGCTTGAAGAGACTCAACAAGAGCAGCTGCCTGTCGCAGGAATCTTTGAGGAACAAGAGGTTGCTCCTCAAGCTAAAGTTGAAGAAGTTCAAGAGAAGCCGACAGAAAGTTTTTTTGCACGCCTTAAGCGCAGCCTAAGCCGCACTAAAGCCAACATCGGTGCGGGTTTCTTTGGCTTGTTCAAAGGTAAGCAAATCGATGAAGATCTGTTTGAAGAGCTAGAAGAGCAGCTTCTGATTGCAGATGTGGGTATGAATACCACGGTTAAGATCATTGAAAACCTGACAGAAAAAGCCTCTCGCCATGACCTAAAAGATGGTGAAGCGCTTTATGGTCTGCTTAAAGAAGAGATGGCAGACATCTTAAGCCAAGTGGAACAGCCATTAGTGGTTGATACCACGAAAACACCTTACGTTATCTTGATGGTAGGGGTGAATGGCGTAGGTAAGACAACCACTATCGGTAAGTTGGCGAAGCAATTCCAAAACGAAGGTAAGAAAGTGATGCTCGCGGCGGGCGATACCTTCCGTGCGGCAGCGGTTGAACAACTTCAGGTTTGGGGGCAGCGTAACGAAGTGCCAGTTATTGCTCAGCACACTGGTGCCGACAGTGCGTCGGTTATTTACGATGCGATTGAAGCTGCTAAAGCGCGTGGCGTTGATGTTGTGATTGCTGATACGGCCGGTCGTTTACAGAACAAGAGCAACCTGATGGAAGAGTTACGCAAGATCGTTCGTGTCATGAAGAAGATTGATGACTCTGCGCCGCACGAAATTATGCTAACGCTTGACGCGGGTACCGGGCAGAATGCGATCAGCCAAGCTAAGCTTTTCAGTGAAGTGGCACCGGTAACGGGGATTACCCTAACTAAGCTCGATGGTACGGCGAAAGGTGGTGTAATTTTCTCTATTGCTGACCAATTCCAGATCCCAATTCGCTACATTGGTGTCGGTGAAGGTATCGACGACTTGCGTCCATTTGAGTCAAAAGACTTCATTGAAGCGCTATTTAGCCGTGAAGAATAACGCGAGTAACTATGTGGTTAACTCTTAATCAGTTAACGTTTTAAATTTGATACAAGTGATCGTAAGAGGAATTTTCGGTGATCAAATTTCAGCAAGTGAGTAAAGCCTATCGAGGTGGACGACAAGCCCTCCAGAAAGTGGACTTTCATCTCAAACGCGGGGAAATGGCATTTTTAGGTGGGCACTCAGGTGCTGGTAAAAGTACTTTGCTGAAATTGATCTGTTCGATAGAGCGTCCAACCGATGGGCGTATTTGGTTTAACGATCACGATATCACTCGCATTCCAGCCAAAGACATTCCCTTTTTACGTCGTAACATCGGGATTGTCTTTCAAGACCATCGGCTATTGATGGACCGTTCTATTTTCGATAACGTCGCTTTGCCGATGCGTATTGAATCGATTTCTGAAAATGAAATAAAACGCCGAGTCAGTGCCGCATTGGATAAAACGGGATTATTAGACAAGGCCCGTTGTTTGCCAAGCCAACTTTCTGGTGGTGAGCAGCAACGTGTCGGTATTGCTCGCGCGGTGGTTAACCGCCCAACTCTGCTGCTCGCGGATGAGCCCACCGGTAACCTCGACCCTGAATTATCTAACCGTGTATTGCGATTGTTTGAAGAATTCAACCGTGCAGGTGTCACGATCATCCTAGCAACGCACGATATCGGGTTAGTGAACACTCGCCCTCAATACCGTCATCTTGAATTAAACCAAGGCTTTTTGAGTGAGGTTGAAGATTATGGCCGCGAATAAGCGCATCAAAAAAACGCCGTCTAAGCGATCTGCAAGCCGAGTGCCAAGCGATGGCTTGTTTGTTGTGCATTGGAAGCAAGCCAAGTCCTCCTTCTCAGAATTGTGGCAGCGCCCGTTGGGTAATGTGCTGACTCTTGCGGTTATTTCAATGGCCTTAGCGATGCCTGCGTGTTTATACCTATTGGGCAAAAACGTAGGTGAATTGGCTCAAGGTGTCACAAGCCCGTCACAAATTAGTGCTTATTTAGAGGATGGTGTTCCAGAGCCAAGAGTGATGGTGCTAAAAGATGAGATCGAAGGCTGGGAGCAAGTCGAGCAGGTGGAATACATTTCACCGCAGCAGGGGCTGGCAGATCTCAGCCAGTATTCCGGCTTTGAAGATGCCCTGACGATTCTGGATGATTATTCACTGCCGGGGGTGTTAGTGATTACGCCAAGCGTACATCGCGATACCTTAATTAAAGAGTTGGCTAGCATAGTTCAAAAACAAGCATTAGTGACTGATGTTCGCTTAGATGAAGATTGGTTAGCTCGATTAGATGCTATTAAAGCCCTAGCTGCCGCCATCGTGATGACCTTAACCGTATTGATGCTGGGGGCCGTGTTTTTGATTATCGGCAATACATTACGGTTTAATGTGTTGGCGCATAAAGAAGAGATTCAAACCATGAAGCTGATCGGTGCTACTGACAGTTTCATTCAGCGCCCATACCTCTATGCAGGAATGTGGTTTGGTCTACTGGGCTCGATCAGTGCCTGGGTCATGACGGCATTGATCACCGTGTTGCTGAACAGTGCTGTGGATGACTTAGCCCAGCTTTATGACAGTCATTTCCGACTGATTGGTTTGAGTTGGGATGAGTCCTTATTGCTGTTGATCGTGGGAACCTTGCTTGGCAGTGTTGCGGCAAAATTGTCTGCGCAGCGTCACTTAAAAGAAATTGAACCTGTTTAGGTGTATCGAGTCATACTTAGACAAAAAATAGGCACCTTTTAGCCTTGTATAGATGAATTGATTATGCATAATTACTTCCCCCCTTCTTGAAACCTGTTCATTTTAGGTTCAAAATTGTCGGGGTTTAATAGATGTATTACTCCAGATCAGAGATTGATGAGGAACGAATGGCAAACCAAGCGTATCAAATGGCTTTAGTCACACAAGATAGTTTAGATAGCTATATCCGCTCAGCGAACAGCTACCCAATGCTGACTCCTGAGGAGGAGCGTGGACTTGCAGAGCGATTGCATTACAAAGGTGAGATCGACGCTGCGAAAGGCTTGATCCTTTCCCACCTACGATTCGTGGTACACGTGGCAAGAGGTTACTCTGGCTACGGGCTGCCAATGGCCGATCTCGTCCAAGAAGGCAACATTGGCCTAATGAAGGCTGTAAAGCGCTTCAATCCTGAGGTTGGTGTTCGCTTAGTCTCTTTTGCTGTTCATTGGATCAAAGCTGAAATCCATGAGTACGTATTGCGTAACTGGCGTATCGTTAAGATCGCAACGACAAAAGCACAGCGTAAACTGTTCTTTAACCTTCGTAAGTCTAAAAAGCGTTTAGGTTGGTTTAATAACGGTGAAGTTGAGACGGTTGCTCGTGAGCTGGGTGTTGAGCCTTCAGAAGTTCGTGAGATGGAGTCTCGCTTAGCGGCACAAGACGCGACGTTTGAAGCCCCTATGGATGATGATGACGGCGGCTCAGCTTATACAGCGCCTGTTTACTACCTAGAAGACAAAGCATCAGACGTTGCTGAAACGGTTGAAGCGGCTAACTGGGAGTCACACACCAATAATCGCCTTGGACTAGCTTTAGCAAGCTTAGATGAGCGTAGCCAGCACATAGTTCGCTCACGTTGGTTAGACGACAACAAAGCAACGCTGCAAGACTTAGCGGATACCTACAGTATTTCTGCAGAGCGCGTTCGTCAGCTTGAAAAAAATGCGATGAAGAAATTGAAACAAGCCGTTGGTGACTTCTAACAGCAATCTATATTGAATCGCGATTTATCACAATTAGCTGAATTTTGAAAAGGCCGAGATCGAGAGATCTCGGCCTTTTTGTTTGGATCGATTTCTTAATAATTGCGATCGAAATATATTATGTTATTTTGTGGATAACTCTGTGAGAAGTTTATTTGTCAGCTGTCTAAAAGCAGAGTGTAGTAAGGCTTTTCAAGCTTTTTCTGTGTGGGGATATGTTTCCATTAACCCACAGCTAGATCAGGATCATTACTACATATTGTGGATCCATTTTTAGAAAAACACTTTATTCACGTAATTCACAGGTTTATCCACAAACGGTGTAAAAGTGATCGCTGGTGGATAACCTTATTAAGTGGATGTGATTGTTCGCCTTGGGATAGGTTATAATGGCAGCAAAGTAAATCAGTATAAAAAGATAAAGTCATGGACCAGTTTAAACATATCGATGTTAAAGGCGCTCAAGCTCTTATTGAACAAGGCGAGGCTCGCCTCGTCGATATACGTGACCCGCAGTCTTTTGCGGTGGCTCACTCTAAAACAGCCTACCACCTGACCAACGATACTATGGTGTCGTTCATGGATGAAGTGGAGTTCGAACAACCTATCTTGGTGATGTGCTACCACGGTATTAGTAGCCAAGGTGCTGCACAATATTTAGTGAACCAAGGCTTTGAAGAGGTATATAGTGTTGATGGTGGTTTCGAAGCTTGGCATCGTGCTGAGCTTCCGGTGATCGCTGGTTAATTACCTGAACCGCTTCAAGTATCTCTCATAGTATGAATAGGAAGTAACAATGATTAGATTGATGGTGTTAGGCAATCCACGTCTTGCTCAAGCATTTATTGATTATATGGCCTCTCGTCAGATCCCTATTCAGATGTCTCCAGAGGGTGAAGGACGTTTTGCTCTTTGGCTTATTGATGGCCAATTTCAGGTTGAAGCCGAAGCTGAGCTTCATCGATTTTTGTCGGAACCCAATCATAAGCGCTATCAAGCGGCGTCATGGGATATGGCCGAAACCAGAAAGAGCCAGTTTCATTATCACACGCCAAGCTTCATCGGCATGATAAAAGCCAAAGCTGGCCCTGTGACGCTGAGCTTAATGTTGGTGTGCGTGGTGATTTTTGCGCTGCAACAGATAGGTTTTGGTCAGGCTATTTTCAATGCCTTGCATTTCCCCGCAGTGGATGGACAGCAGTGGCAGTTATGGCGCTGGTTGAGCCATGCTGTTCTGCATTTCTCTGTTATGCACATCGCATTTAATATTTTGTGGTGGTGGCAACTCGGTGGAGATATAGAGAAAAAGCTCGGTAGCATTAAGCTGCTTCAGATCTTTGCTGTCTCTTCTGCGCTTTCAGGCGCGGGTCAGTACTGGGTCGAAGGGGCGAACTTCGGTGGTTTGTCTGGCGTAGTGTATGCCTTAGTCGGGTACCTATGGGTTGTTGGGACGAAAGCACCTCAGCTTGGTTTAGGCATTCCAAGACAAATCGTCGGTTTTATGTTGGTGTGGTTAGTACTTGGTTATATGCAGCCATTTATGGCGATCGCCAATAGCGCGCACTTAGCTGGCTTAATCGCGGGCGTGGGTATCGGCTTTATTGATGTAATGAAAGTACCGAGTTCTGTAAGACGCTAGTTTGTGTCTTGCTTAAAACTATACCGCTAGACACAAAGCGCAGATAAAAAACGGCCATTAGGCCGTTTTTTATTGGTAGGTATCAAATGGATGGTTACTGGTATAGATACTTGGTAAACAGTAGGTCGGCAATGATGGTTTTTCCTGTCTCAGGCAGCAAAACCTTGTTGAGCTGCTCAACGAGGGTCTTTCTCAGATCTTCACGGCCAGACAGAGATTTGATGGTTTCTTCGTTCTGCTTGCCTAACAACTCAATCACCGCATCGCGGATCAGGGGTTGGTGGTGTTCAATCGCTGCTAAGTCATTACTATTGGTGGCCATGATATCGAGACGAACCTGAATGTAGCCTAACTTTTTACCTTTGGTGTAAAAGTTGGTGGTCAGGTCTGGCTCTAGCGTGAAGTAGGCCAGTTTAGGTGCCGACTCTTCTGTGGCAAAACTTGATGCTGAACAGAACAGGCTGATCACCAGAAATATTTGTGCTAGATAACGTTTGTGCATATATGTAACTTTTCTTTAGTTTATTCGCGATATTCGAAACGCATTAGTCTTGTTACAATAGGTGGTCTAAATGCGCTTACAATCCGAAGAATGCTTTAATTTTGTTCGAAAGTTGAAGGTTTATTGTACGTGTAAAGTTACCTATTGAATACTAGTATGAATCAGCCAATATCGCTGTATCTTAATTCATTAATGAATGTAGATTGGCAAAGTACAGAAACATTTGATTTTCCTGATGAAAACACTAAAGCGTGGCTTATGGAGCAGGGATCTCTTTCTCGAAAATTGAGTCAGTGGTGCCAACACCTGTCCGTTGAGTTACTTCACAATCAAGTTGTAGAGCGCTCAGCCCTAAATCAGGACGAGGAGCACCTTTTATCATCGTCTGATTGCTTACTGCGTAAAGTAATTTTAATGGGTGATGGAGAGCCGTGGGTGCTAGGCCGAACCTTAATACCCCGAGTGACATTAGAGGATCAGCATTCCGACCTTTCTCAACAAGGCAATGTCCCGCTGGGATTAACCGTTTTCAGCGCGGATAACGTTAACCGAGATGCGCTGCAAGTCGGTTGGGTTATCGCAGGCAATGAGCGATTGTTCGCACGTCGTTCTCGATTGTGGATGAACCATAAACCGATGCTTGTGGCTGAATTGTTTTTACCGACATCCCCCATTTACCCGAAGGAGAGTGTGTAAATGCTTGCCACCAAAGCGAAAGCGTATTGGCAATTAACGCGAATGAATCGCCCGATTGGTACCTTGTTACTCCTTTGGCCGACCTTGTGGTCGCTGATCATTGCAGCGCAAGGCGTGCCTGATTTTGAAGTCTTGATTGTTTTCGTATTAGGTGTGGTGTTGATGCGATCAGCTGGTTGTGTGATCAATGACTTTGCCGACCGTAAAGTCGATGGTCATGTGAAACGTACCAAGCAGCGCCCCCTTCCTTCAGGTTTAGTGTCCAGTATGGAAGCGATCATCCTCTTTTTAGTGCTCGCGGTGTTGTCATTCCTGCTGGTGCTTACCATGAACCCACTGACCATTAAGCTTTCTTTTATTGGAGTAGGCTTAGCCTTCATTTACCCTTTCATGAAGCGTTTTACCCATCTTCCTCAGTTGTTTCTTGGTTTAGCCTTTAGTTGGGCAATACCTATGGCTTGGGCGGCGCAAACCAATGAATTACCCAGTGTTGTTTGGTTTATATTCGTGATTAATGCTTTATGGACAATTGCTTACGATACCCAATATGCGATGGTGGACCGAGATGATGACCTGAAAATTGGCATCAAATCGACGGCGATTCTATTCGGTCGTTTCGATAAAATGATTGTTGGCTCGTTGCAGTTAGTGACGCTAGCGATGTTGATCGCTTTAGGCATGCATTACCAACTAGGGGATACCTTCTATTGGGCCTTGCTGGTGGTGGGAAGTTTGTTTGTGTATCAACAACACCTGATGCGTCATCGTGACCGAGACTTATGCTTCCAGGCCTTCCTGAATAATAACTATGTTGGAATGGCGGTAACCGTTGGCTTGTTTATTGCTTTCTGGTAAGCAGCAGTTAAAGTGATCGAATTCAAAAATAAAAAGGCACCCATTGGTGCCTTTTTTGATCGTTTCAGTCTAGCAATTAAAGCGAGCTAGCCAAGAGGTTACTCTACTTGGTGGATACTCTCTTGAATCGTCAAGCGTACTTCTGGGTACAGCATTGAGTAGAGAAGTTTGGCGAATTGCTGAGTCTTTTCTAAATCACAGTTGCCGTCGTTATCTAGATATTGTTGTTGCTTGAGGGTCGCGAACATTGATGCAAATACCCCCTTGTCGAAGAACTCTGGCGCATTAATACCATGCAATCGACCAAGGCGCTGGGCGATGTCTTGGCTCTTCTGCTCAAGGTCCGATTTATCTAAGCCTGGGTTTTCGGCCAATAGGTTCAGAGCAATAGAGTAGCGCTGAAGCGTTTCTGAAATCGTACGACCTAATAGCATCAGTGGTTGGCTATTTGACTGGTTGATGGTGACTTGATGGTCAGATACTACGATCATACCTTGGCCAACCAACTCTTCAATGATGTCAGTCACCACGCTTTCGAGTTGCTCTCCGTCATAGCTTAAGAACAACTCTTTCTTCAAGAACGGGTAGATAGCAGCAACATTCTGTTGAATGGTATCAATGGATAAACTGCGCTGACGAACAATCATTTGAGCGATCAATGACGGTAGGGCAAACAAGTGAATAATGTTGTTACGATAGTAAGTCATCAGAATCGACTGGTGGCGGTCTAGCGAAATGATGTCGCCCATGGAATCTGACTCAATTAAGAACTTATTCAGTGACTCTGCATGTTTAACGAGCTCTTCAGAACTGTCTTTTGGCACAGTGAATCTTGCTGAGTATGGAACGTTCTTTAATAAAGACAGGTAGCAGTCGATCTGAGAAACCAAAGAGTCACGAGACAATGCGCGTTGTCTTGAAGCTAATAGCGCCGTTGCACACAGTGTTAGCGCGTTGGTCGCTGCGGCATCGTTAATGTGCGTCATCATTTTGATGGCCAAGTCATTAACCACTGGGTTCATCCATTGTGGTTTGCTGGTCCCCATTGGGTCGATGTCTTTCGTCCATTCTGGTGAGTGCTCATTCAGGTATTGGTTCAGCTGAATTGGCTCACCGAAGTTTACGTAGCCTTTACCAAAGTTACGCAACTTACGGATGGTGCGGATCACCAAGCTCGCGTTTTCTTTCTCTTTACGTTTGCCGCGCAGTTCTTTGGCGTAGGTCGCCACTTCCATCACGTGCTCGTAGCCGATGTAGACCGGAACCAAAGTCACTGGGCGATTCATGCCGCGCAGCATTGCTTGGATTGTCATCGCTAGCATGCCTGTTTTTGCTTGCAGTAGACGGCCAGTGCGAGAGCGGCCCCCTTCGCTGAAGTATTCAACAGAATAACCTTTAGCGAAAAGCTCGGCTAAGTACTCACGGAAAATCGTTGAGTAGAGCTTGTTACCTTTGAAGCTACGACGAATAAAGAACGCACCACCATGACGAAAAATAGGACCGGCAGGGAAGAAGTTCAGGTTGATACCCGCAGCGATATGCGGAGGCACCATGCCTTCATGATAAAGCACATAAGAAAGCAGTAAATAGTCCATATGGCTGCGATGGCAAGGCACATACACGATCTCGTGACCATCTTGGGCTAGCTTACGAACCGTCGACGCATTATTGATATGCAGGCCTTGGTACAGTTTATTCCACAGCCAACCAAGAATCTTTTCACCATGTTTGATCAGCGAGTAAGAGAAGTTCGCGGCAATCTCATCCATGATGTCTTGGGCTTCTTTGCTCGCTTTCTCGATCGAGATGTCTTTTGCTTTCGCTTCCTCTTCGATCGCTTGCTTGATCGCTTCTGATTTTAGTAGGCGATCAAACAGAGCTTGGCGACTTGGCAGGTTAGGGCCTGAAGCTGCAAGCTTTTGACGAGAGAAGTGAATACGTGCCACTCGTGCCAGTTTGTGGGCGATGGTGCTGTCGGTACCGTGTGAATTGGCCATGTAACGCAGTGAAACTACTGGGCTAAAGCGAACCAAGCAGTCACGTCCAGCGAGCAATACTGCTTTTGACTTCTCCAAGCGGTTCATGGCTTGGAGGTAAGGTTTATGGTTACTTTCTTTGCCTGGTTTACGCCCCCACAAAACGGTTGCTGGGATCACTTGAATATCAAGTTCAGAGTCTTCAGCGTGCAGTGACAGCAGCTCAGAAAAAACCTCAATAGACGAGCTAGGAACAGAATCATCGTCTTGCAACAGTGCTTTGCGAGAGGAGATAAAAACATAGCGTTGCAGTGATTTACCACTTATTTCAAGCTTGGTTAAAGGGTCAGGTAAGCCTAATTCCAGCGCATGTTTTTGTAGCGTGAGTAGATCGACGCTCGAGCGAAACGGTAAGGCGTATACAATCGGTTTGCCTAAATCAATGTTCAAATCCTCAACTGGGTTCGAAGGGATTGATGTGCCTTTAACTAATACGGATAAAGGTAGCTTCATTAATGAACGTGAAAAAGATTGTCCAGAAGACATATAGGTTCACTGCCTCAATAGTTATGTCAATGTGCTTAAGCGTATCTCTATTTCTATGATGGAAGGGGTAAATCACTACGAGTGAAATAGGGATAAGCCTAGGCGTAAATTTAATCGATGCAAGAATACCAGAAACTGGTCTAACCTTTTAATGGAAATAGGTACATTGACGTTAAGTTTGTGGAAAATCATTGATCGACTGATTGAGTATAGGGTTAAAAATGGCTAAAAAATCAAACACCGGATTCAAACGTATCGTGAAAGCGGCAGGCTTTTCATGGCAAGGCATCACGAGTTCGTTTAAAAATGAGGCCGCATTTCGACAAGAAGTGTTTATGGCAGCGGTGCTTATTCCGTTGGCGTTTTACCTAGACGTGAGCCAAGTAGAGCGAATCTTGATGATCTCGTCGGTTGTGTTGGTGGTGGTTGTTGAATTGATTAATACCGCGATAGAGGCGGTGGTTGATCGAATCGGCAGCGAGTATCATGAGTTATCTGGGGTGGCGAAAGATGTCGGTTCAGCGGCTGTTTTCATCTGTTTGGCGCTCGCCGGTTATGTGTGGTTAGAGATCTTACTTTGGTAATTGGCCAAAAATGAACTAAAAACAACCAATTGCTTTGCTTTTGTGCAGTTACTGGATATACTCACAGTCAACTGTATAAAAAGACAGGTGAATCATGAAGCCGTTAACGCCCCGCCAGCAACAAGTCTTTGACCTTATCAAAGGTAAGATCGAAGATTCCGGTATGCCACCGACACGTGCAGAAATAGCGCGTGAACTAGGCTTCCGTTCTGCTAATGCTGCAGAAGAACATTTGAAAGCTCTTGCTCGTAAAGAAGCGATTGAGATTATCCCGGGTGCGTCTCGCGGTATTCGTATTTTGCTTGAAGATGCAGCAAACGAAGAGCAAGGTTTGCCATTAATCGGTCAGGTTGCCGCTGGTGAGCCTATTCTGGCTCAAGAGCATGTAGAAATGCATTACCAAGTTGATCCTGGCATGTTTAAACCACAGGCTGACTTCCTACTTCGCGTAAATGGCGAAAGTATGAAAGACATCGGTATTATGGATGGTGATTTACTGGCTGTTCATAAGACTCAAGATGTTCGCGATGGTCAGGTTGTCGTGGCGCGTGTCGATGATGATGTAACGGTAAAACGCCTAGAACGCAAAGGTTCAACGGTGCTGTTACATGCTGAAAATGAAGAGTTTTCTCCAATCCATGTCGATCTTGAATCTCAGCACTTGTCTATTGAAGGCCTTGCTGTTGGTATCATTCGTAACACCGACTGGATGTAGTCATTACAAACAGCTTATTGATATTTATTCTCAATAACTTGTTATTGTAATTGATATTCATTATCATCTTCTTTGTCGAGATACAAGGAAGATGATGATGCTAAACCCAACCCAACCTCAAATAAAGCCGCTTACTCGTAAGCCGCGCGCCTCTGAACAGAGTGCTTCTTCTGAGCAAGGGTCTGCCCATCAAGAATTTCAAGTTCCTACGAATCTCGTTCAACATCTTTGGTTTCGCAGCCGCGAAAGCCTTGCCGATGATGGTTTGGTTTATGACCCTATTGCAGCACAAGCCTGTAAGCGTTGCCAACTCGCACCTGAATGTCTTACCGGTGAACTCGACCAACAACAACTCCTTTACGCGTCATTGACTCAACTTTGTGATTCTCAAGTTCAACAGTTTTTATCCCATAACCCAGATGCTTGGATTATTAACGTTGGAGCAGGGCTCGATACCCGTTTCTATCGATTAGACAATGGCCGCTGTCACTGGGTAGAGTTGGATGTGACCGAGAACCTACTTTGGCGTCAACGCTTGTTCCACAAGAATGAACGCTATCGCTTAGAGTGTGGTTCAGTAGATGACCTAACATGGTTGGATGAACTCAATATTCCAGAGCAAGCTTCGGTAATGGTGGTGTGCGAACATGCACTGCTTGATTGCAATGAGCAGCAGACCGCACACTTTATTCAGTCTTTGACTCGTTACTTTACTCATGCGCATGCGTGTGTAGTCCTGGCGGGAGACAAAAGCTCAAGCACCCTAGGCAGAAAGCTGGGTTCTGGTGACTATGCTCATGGCTTGTCCTCCCCAGTCGACAGCATTCTAAATTGGTTACCATGGGCGCAATGGGTAAAAGCATTTTCTCCACTAGATCAGCAATGTAATCGTTGGAAATTATGGCAGCGATTATTGTGCAAGATCTCTCAGGCCAAAAAGCGTTTAACGCCACAATTGGTGTTGGTTAAATGGTAGTACTAGCGATTTAGCTTACACATCATCGAAGCCCACCTGCCATAAGCAAAAACCTCGCAACATAGTGAAAGCCTACTCACTAGGTTAAACTATCGCCTCTAATCGAAGAGGTGGTCGTGAAGCTATTTAATCCCCAAACTATTTTTCAAACGTTATCCAATCAGGCAATGCACAAGCAAGTGCTGTTGCTCGCGATCCCGATGGTTCTTTCTAATATTACGGTTCCACTGTTGGGCTTAGTCGATGCCGCTGTTATCGGTCACCTGGAGCATTCTTGGTATCTCGGTGGTGTGGCGTTAGGTGGCACAATGATCAGCGTGACCTTTTGGCTGCTCGGTTTTTTGCGTATGTCGACAACCGGGCTCGCAGCGCAATCTTATGGCGCAGATGATGGCAAGCAGCTCGGCTTGGTGTTCGTGCAGGGTGTGACCATGGCTTTAGGGTTTGCTGGTGTCTTCTTATTTTTGCATAGCTTGGTTGCGGATCTGGTTTTTTCACTGAGTAGCGCCAGTGATCAAGTGAAACACTATGGTCAGCAGTATTTCTCTATTCGAGCATGGAGCGCCCCGGCTGCCCTGACTAATTTCGTTATTTTAGGCTGGTTGCTAGGAACTCAGAATGCCAAAGCACCGATGTGGATGGTGATTATCACCAATATCACTAACATCGTTTTGGATATCGTATTTGTTATTGGTCTTGGGTGGCGGGTTGAAGGTGCCGCGTTGGCATCGGTAATGGCTGATTATGCAGGCTTAACGTTTGGCTTAATCTGTGTTTATCGAATCTGGATTAAGAAGCAACTGCCCTCGCCATGGGCTCTACTTAAGGAAACCAGTCAAGGCTTGAGCCGTTTCGTAAAACTGAATCGCGATATCTTTCTCCGTTCACTATGTCTACAAGCGACTTTTACTTTTATGACTTTCCAAGGTGCAAGCTTTGGTGATGATGTCGTGGCGGCAAATGCGGTGTTAATGAGCTTCTTGATGATTATCTCTTATGGGATGGATGGCTTCGCCTACGCGATGGAAGCCATGGTGGGTAAAGCGATTGGTGCGAAAGATAAAGACGAATTAAACCAATCATTGATTGGCACCTTTTTCTGGAGCTTCAATATTTGCTTGGTGCTCACTATTGTGTTCGCGATTGCAGGGTCTAGCTTGATTAATATGATCACCACAATCCCTGACGTTAAGAGCCAAGCGGAAGTGTATCTGCCTTGGTTAATCGCAATGCCGCTGGTTTCTATGTGGTGCTTCCTACTCGACGGCATTTTTGTTGGGGCAACCAAGGGTAAAGATATGCGCAATAGCATGTTCGTGGCGACCTGCAGCTTCTTTGCGATTTTCTACTTGGCTTCAGGTTTAGAAAACCATGCGTTGTGGTTAGCAATGTTGAGCTTTATGGCGATGCGTGGGATTGGTCTTGGTGTGTTGTTTGTTTCTCAGTGGAAGAAGGGTGAGTTTCTCGCTTAGCTCTGAGGGCTCTGTTTGTGGAGAGTAAATGAGGCTGTACAGGTAAAGGGGTATTTAGAACATCATGATCTAATTACTATCATTATCATATTATTCAGTATCTTAAATAAAAACAGCAAGCTCATGGCTTGCTGTTTATGTATTTGGCCTATGGGAGGTCAAATACTCCTATTGATTCTTTATTTAGAACAAACGGTTAAGGCCGTTAAGAGCCGCAACCCGATAAGCCTCAGCCATTGTAGGGTAGTTAAAAGTGGTATTAACGAAGTACTCGATAGTATTCGCTTCCCCTTTTTGTTCCATGATTGCTTGGCCGATGTGAATAATTTCTGCTGCACGCTCACCAAACACGTGGATACCTAAAATCTCTTTGGTTTCGTGATGGAACAGAATCTTCAAGCTACCAATATCTTTACCTGCAATTTGAGCACGAGCTAGGTGCTTGAATGAAGAACGTCCCACTTCATACGGTACTTTAGCCGCGGTAAGCTCTTGCTCGGTTTTACCAACAGAACTGATCTCTGGGATGGTGTAGATACCTGTTGGAATGTCTTCGATAAGGTGGCGTTCAGCTTCACCTTTCACTATTGCTTGAGCCACAAATCGACCTTGGTCATAAGCAGCGCTTGCTAGGCTAGGGTAGCCAATTACATCCCCGACCGCGTATACATGGTCCATGTTGGTTTGGTAATTGGTATTCACTGATACCTGACCACGAGAGTCAGCTTCTAGACCAACCGCGCCTAAGTTCAGTCTGTCAGTGTTACCGGTTCTACCGTTGGCATACAGCAAGCAGTCAGCACGCATCTTTTTGCCTGACTCTAGGTGAATGATCACGCCATCATCAGTCCCTTCAATTTTCTCAAAGGTTTCATCGTTACGAATCACGACGCCGCTGTTCCAGAAATGGTAAGAAAGCGCATCCGAAGTCTCGTTGTCTAAGAAAGACAGTAAGCGGTCACGTGTATTGATAAGGTCGGTTTTTACGCCCAGACCACGGAAGATCGACGCGTATTCACAGCCAATAACGCCAGCACCATAGATGATGATGTGTTGCGGGTCATGTTTAAGAGAAAGAATCGAGTCGCTGTCGTAGATACGTTCATGCAGGAAGTCCACGTTGTCTGGTTGATATGGGCGAGAGCCTGTCGCGATAACAAACTTGTCAGCACTGTAGTGTTCTTCAGTGCCATCGCTTTGCATTACCGAGACCGTGTTGGTATCAATAAAACGTGCAGTACCAAATACTAGTGTGCACTGGTTACGGTCATAAAAGCCTTGGCGTAGTCGAGTCTGTTTATCGATGACTGATTTCGCATGCCCCAGAATGTTAGAGAACGTTGAGTGAATGCTTTTATTGTTCTGACAAAACAGAGGGTTGTTATTGAATTCAATAATACGACTTACGGCATGACGCAGTGCTTTGGAAGGAATGGTTCCCCAGTGGGTACAACCACCACCAACGCTGCTCTCTTTTTCAATGATTGCAACGTTCAACCCGGCTTTGGTTAATCCCATCGCTGCCCCTTCGCCTCCGGGGCCACTACCAATTACGATTACATCAAAGTGGTTGGAGTGTGGCATAGATATCTTCCTTGTTATATTTGATTAACATTGCTTTAGCGAGATTTTAACTGATTCTGTTCTTGGGTACATGAAAAGGGCATCAGAGAGTCGGTGGGATCACGCAGTGTTATCGAAAAAATAATATTTGGTATGTCGTATGTCTCCAAATGACAGTGTGGAGATTGAAATTTTTTCTTCGAACGTATTTACTTCGGTACGTGAACAAAGAGGTATGTTTAGTGTCTTATATAACCAGAGTGCCTTATATAAATAAGTGATTCGCGTTATATTGAAGAGAGTATTAGACATGCCTGTTTAGGCTGTAAAAGAAGAAATTGATAAAGTATGAAACCAATGGGCATTCGCGCACAGCAAAAAGAAAAAACTCGTCGCAGCTTAATCGATGCAGCATTTAGCCAACTCAGTGCCGATCGTAGTTTTTCCAACCTAAGCTTGAGAGAAGTCGCTCGTGAGGCTGGAATAGCGCCGACTTCCTTTTATCGTCACTTCAAAGATATGGATGAGCTTGGCTTAACCATGGTTGATGAAGGTGGTTTACTACTGCGCCAGCTCATGCGACAAGCTAGGCAACGCATAGTAAAAGAAGGCAGTGTGATTCGCACATCGGTTGAAACCTTTATGGAATTCATTGAAAGCAGTCCAAACGTATTCAGACTGTTATTGCGAGAGCGCTCAGGAACATCGTTTGAGTTTCGTGCTGCGGTAGCTCGTGAGATACAGCACTTCTCTGCTGAGTTAACCGAATATTTGATAACGACTGGCATGACACGAGACGAAGCTTTTACTCAAGCTGAAGCCTCCGTTATCTTGGTTTTCAACTCAGGGGCAGAAGCATTAGATTTAGATCGACGTCAGCGAGATGAACTGGCTGAACGCTTGATCATGCAATTGCGAATGATGGCCAAAGGGGCTTTTTGGTATCGTAAAGAACGTGAACGTAACCGATTAAAAGGCGGGATTGAATAATGTCGAATGAAAATAATACTATAAACCGTGGTTCAGAAAGAAAGACACTACTACTTGCTGTTGTGGCAGGTGTGTGTGGTGATGCGTTGTTATCTTGGGTAACAATGAGCGAAGTGGGCTTCTCTATCTTCCCACTGATTGCTTTAGTCTTGGCGGTACAAGCGCTATACCAAGAATACCTCACTAACCCCGTATCGGAAGATATTCCGTTGGTGGGCTTGGCGTGTTTCTTTGTGGGGGCATTCGGCCATTCGGCTTTTGTGAAAGCACAGCACCCTGATGCGGGCTCAAATTTCTTCGCGATCATTGTCGCAATGCTGCTACTTGCTTGGGTTGGTAAGAAGTTAGGCTTCATTGGTAAAAAGGCTTAAGCCAATCGAATCAAACAAAAAAACGAGCCAAAGAGCTCGTTTTTTTGTATTTGTTGTTTGTCTTAGATCTAGAAGGCGAGACTTATGCTTTACGCTCTAAGAACACACCTGCTTCCATGTGGTGCGTGTAAGGGAACTGGTCAAACAGAGCAAAACGAGTGATGTCGTGTGTCTCGCTTAAAATATCTAGGTTGTCTTTCAATGTTTCAGGGTTGCAAGAGATGTACATGATGCGCTCATAGCCTTGCACCATTTTACATGTATCCACATCCATGCCTGAGCGTGGTGGATCAACAAAGATGGTGTTGCAGTTGTAGCTCTTCAGATCGATGTTCGCTTGTTGCAGGCGGCGGAATTCACGCTTGCCTTCCATTGCTACGGTAAAATCTTCCGCAGACATACGAATAATCTGAACATTTTCAATCTTGTTCGCCGCAATGTTGTATTGCGCAGATTCCACCGATGGCTTGGCTAGTTCTGTTGCCAGTACACGCTCGAAGTTCTGTGCCAATGCTAATGAGAAGTTACCGTTACCACAGTAAAGCTCAAGCAAGTCGCCTTTGCTGTCTTGAGTGCAGTCTACAGCCCATTCCAACATTTTCTCTGCTACTTTACCGTTTGGTTGAGTAAAGCTGTTTTCTACTTGTTGGTAGATGTAGCTGTCACCATTCACATCTAGCTTTTCAATGACGTAGTCGCGATCTAGTACGATTTTCATCTTACGTGCACGGCCAATCAGGTTTAGATTGAAACCTTCATCGTTCAATTGCTGTTTAAGTGCTTTAGCATCTTGAATCCATTGCTCACCCAGCTGACGGTGGTAAAGCAGTGACACTAAAATCTCACCGCTTAGCGTAGAAAGGAAATCTACTTGGAATAGCTTGTGGCGTAGAGAGTGGTTGTCCTTCATTGCATCGACTAATAAAGGCATCAAGTCATTGATAAGACGACTAGCAGCAGGGAACTGGTCTACACGATATTTTTCTTTAGTTTCTTGATTGAACATGACGTAATACATATCGTCACCTTCATGCCACACGCGAAACTCAGCACGCATACGGTAGTGTTGTTCTGGAGATTCATACACTTCCAGCTCAGGCACATTATATTCTGAGAACATTTCAGTCAGACGCTCAGTCTTTTCTGCCAGTTGTTCTTGGTAGCGTTGCGGGTTTACATCTAAATTCGCCATTGTTATGCCTTTTGCTGTCGTGCTTTTAAATCAAGAGCGCAGATTTTATTCAATCACAGGCGCTTGTCCAGTGTTGAGAGCCAATCAGTGTAAATAGGCCATGAAAACTATAGCTTATAACTATCTTAGACTAGACAAATGATTTATAGGTTAATATTATCCTCGGCAAGCTGGTGCCATTTAGATGTATAGATGGCTGAAGAGGGAATCTGGTGTGAATCCAGAACTGACGCGCAGCGGTAAAAGAGAACGAGTATTCACAAGACACTGCAAATAGCTTTTTGCGGGAAGTCGAATATTAGGTAACCGTAAGGTTGTGCTCTTGAGTCCGAATACCTGCCAGCGGCCAAACCATAAGTGGTGGTTTGGTAGGACTTTACGCGATTTAGGATCACAACATGAACAAATCCCTTTTAGCGATTGCTGTAGCATCGCTGCTTTCCCCTGTCTCCCATTTACATGCCCAACAAGCATCAGCCGATGAAACCATGGTGGTTACAGCTAACCGCTTTGAGCAACCTTTAAATGATGTAATTGCATCAACTACTGTGATTTCAAAACAAGAAATAGAAGAAACCCAAGCTAAATCTCTAGTGGATGTTTTGAAACGAGTGCCAGGCGTTGAAGTCTCGCAAAGTGGTGGACGTGGGCACAGCGCTTCTGTTTTCATGCGTGGCTATAACAGTGATCAAGTGCTGTTTCTCGTCGATGGTGTCCGTATTGATTCTGCTGCTGGCGGTATTAACTTCAACCACATTCCCGTCGGTATTATTGAGAGAGTCGAAGTGATTCGTGGCTCTGGTGGTGCTCTATATGGTTCCGATGCGGTCGCAGGTGTGATTAATGTGATTACGGAGTCTGCGGATTCGACAGAATCGACAATGATTGCGGTTGGAGCTGGCAGTGATGCTCAAAAGGAAGCGAACTTCTCAACGACTCGTAAATTGTCTAATGGCGGAACATTAAAACTCGCTGGTGGCTTTGATGAGACTGAGGGGTACGATATTAAAGACCCGGCAACGGGTGTTAATTATGGCTATGAAAGCCAAAATCTTTTTGCGTCATACTCACAGCCGATCAATGAGGCTTTCAGTGGCACCGTCTCTGTTCGTTGGTTTGATAGTCTAACGGAGTATGATTCGGGGGGTAAGAACTATGGCTATTCAGAGAATTTGAGCGTTACCGCAGCTGTTGATTATAAAGGTGATAACTTAAGCTCTACCTTTCGGGCCAATCAGCAGGCGATCGAGAACCTAGACTACTCACAAGCTCAAGGTAAAGATAATCCGGGTACAAAGAAGAAAATAGATCTGACGAACCTGCAGTTCTTAAATCAGTATTCCGTTAGCGAGAATATATCTGTTGGCGCGGGTGCTGATTGGCGCAGAGAAAAATTGAATGATGATGCTTTGTCCTATGGTTTTCCTGATGCTTTAGCTGGCGAGTCGCGAGATACGACGGGTGTCTATGCTTCTTCTGAATTGCGATTTGGTGATATTCAGATTGTAGGTAGTGCACGTAATGATAAACATGATACATACGACAATCATACGACATGGTCTTTAGGTGCTCGCTACTATCTAACGGAGAAACACTCGTTAAGAGCTGCTGCAGGTACATCATTTAAAGCGCCGAGCTATTCTGATCTAACAACAAATCCAGACCTAGAACCTGAAGAAGCCGAAAACCGCGAAATTGGCTATACCGGTGAATTCGATATATTCAAACTGGATGTGACAGCTTACGATAATGAAGTCGATAACTTAATCATTTGGTATGAAGGTAGCCCATTTTGGTATCCTCAAAACGTCGATGCAAAGCTTAAAGGATTAGAAATTACAGGTAACTTCGCCACGTGGTTTATTCATCACACGGTTGTGGCTGAATTTAAAGATCATAAAGACTCTGCGGGTAACAAATTAGCGAAGCGTGCTGAGGAAAACTATAAGTGGCTTATAGATGCATCATATCAAGACTTTGATGTGAACCTGACTTATACATACACGGGTGAAAGAGCGGGGAACCCTAAAGAAACCACCGACCCTGATAATATTTTGCCATCAGTGAGCTTATGGGATGTGTCTGTAGGGTATTGGATTTCCCCTGAGCTGGTGGTTCGTGGTCGAGTTGATAACGTAACTAACGAGAAATACCAAACAACATTAGGGTATAACGCTCCTGAGCGCAGATACTTCGCTAATCTAGCCTACCAATTCTAATCAACGAAACCGCCTACGGGCGGTTTTTTTATCGGATATATCAATGAAAAAGAAAGTCATCATAAGTTGGTCGTCAGGTAAAGACTCCACATTAACCCTAGAGCGCTTACTTGAGAGTACTGAGTATGAAGTTGTTGCTCTCTATACTACGTATGTGGGAGGTGAGGTTCCCTTCCAAGTCACTCCCATCGAGGTGGTCGGAATGCAGGCAACACTGATTGGTTTGCCATTAATAGCGATTGAGCTGCCAGAAGTCTTCCCGAGTAATGAGATCTATCAAAGTACGATTGTTAAAGCACTTAAAGCATCTGGCTTATCGATCGATGCCGTGGCATTCGGCGATATGTTTTGCAACGGTATTGCAGATTACCGAAGAAGCTATATAGAACCTGCAGGTTGGGAATGTGTTTTTCCTCTTATGGGAGAAAGCAGTGATGCACTAGCTCAAGAGATAATAGATAGAGGAATCGAAACCTTTCTCGTCACTATCGATAGTGACGCATTAGATGCCAGTTATTGTGGGCAGCAATACACGCCAGAGCTGATAAACAGTTTACCAAGTCACGTAGACCAATGTGGCGAAGATGGTGAGTTCCATACTTTAGTAACGTCAGCGCCGTGTTTTAAAGGAAACCTTAAGGTAGAGCTAGAAAATGTAGAGCAGGGTGAGCGCTTTGTGCATCAACGCTACCGAGCTTGCATTATATAGACTGATGATTGGCGAAAACTAAGTGAAGAGGTATCATTGCAACGAACTTATTACAGGTAATCGTTGTGTCGGATACTCTACAAAAAAACATATTGGTCTTTGATTCTGGGGTGGGCGGTCTGTCCGTCTATAAAGAAATAAGCCAGTTACTACCAAATCACAACTATATCTATGTATTCGATAACGAGGCTTACCCATATGGTGAACTCGATCAGCAAGTCCTCATTCAACGAGTCCAAAGTATTGTGGCCAGTTTTGTGGCTAGTCACGATATTGATATTGTGGTGATAGCCTGTAATACCGCAAGCACAATTGTTTTACCCGTACTCCGTGCTAATAACGCTATTCCTATTGTGGGTGTTGTTCCTGCCATCAAGCCTGCATCGTTGCTTTCTAATAAAGCGGTGGGTCTCATTGCGACTCCCGCAACGATTACCCGAGAATACACACACGATCTCATCAAAAATTTCTCAATTAATAAAAGAGTAGAGCTGCTAGGCTCAACTCGGCTGGTGGATATGGCCGAAGATAAACTCAGAGGTGAAGATATTAGCCTTGAAGAGTTACAGCAAATCATTCAACCGATGATCAACACAATTGATGTCGCCGTATTAGGATGTACCCATTTCCCACTGATCAAATCAGAGATTCAACAAGTACTAGGTCAAAGTGTAGTACTGATAGACTCTGGTAAAGCGATAGCTAAGCGGGTTCAAGATTTATTGGGTTTGGAAAGCATTAGTAAAGAAGGGGGAGTGCGTGAGGTTTTTTGTAGTGCACTTCCTAAAAAAGAAAGTGCACTAAATAGTATGTTAAAGCAGTTAGGGTTTAGCTCAGTTCAGATTCGTCCGCTTCAGGATGTTTAGGATCGTTTGCAACGCGTACTTTTAAGGTGCGTTGCATGTAATCTTTATCGTTAAGCGCAGAGATTGCATGATTCACATCATTACTTGCCATAACAACAAATCCAAAGCCTCTTCTTTTACCTGTTCGTTTGTCTTTCATTAAACGTACAGCAAACACTTCACCATGCTCAGAGAATAACTCACGCACATGTGATTCATTTGCTTTGTATGGAAGGTTGCCCACGTAAAGCGTTTTGGTTGAAGCCTTAGGTTCTGTATCTGATTCAGAGTCGGTGCTTGAAAGGTTAACAACAAAAGCGGAAGCCAAGACACCGAGAATAAAGGTAATTGCAGGCGATATATCTACCTGAGAGAAAACAATGCCGCCCAATACAGCCAGTGCGACAATTAACAACATCGATTTTTTTGAGTTCATATCGGAATACTACATATTAATAAACGAAAGAGACGCATCTATCATTAACAAAATAGACACATGAATCTTACGTTCATGGCATCCATTTTTCCAATGTATTGCTGTGATACATCTCAAATGTTTAGTTTTTATTCAAAAAAAGCGGAACCGGTGGCTTTTTAAGCGAATGAGACTTTTATTTCAAAAAGCCCTTGTGCTCCAACTGAATCTCTCTATAATGCCGCCTCACCGACAAGGAGTGAGGCGAAAGTCACACGGCGAAATCGGCGGAGAAAAAGAGTTATAAAATAACGCTTGACTCTGAAAATGGTGCAGGTATAGTACGCACCCCTAGCAAGTGAGATGTAAATCACAAAACGCTAGTGCTCTTTAACAATTTAAACCTATCAATCTGTGTGGGCACTCGTTGATGAATATCAAAACGTTATTACTTAGGTAATAGCAGTTACTTCGGTAACAACATTGATTTCAATGAACTGAGTGACCAATACAAATAACCTCGGTTATTTGGCACAGTCAATTCATTATCATTCTGTTCCTATTTATTTAAGAAGAGAGGGGTAATAGCTTTAGAATTACATGTTCATGTTTACATGAATATTAGTTTTGAAGTCAGTATTCGTTGAGTCACACCTATT
>NZ_CANLBV010000057.1 GCF_947488985.1 uncultured Vibrio sp. | reverse complement strand
CGCTGGCATTCATGTTGATGTGGCTACCGATGTATTGTTGAACACGGAATGTACAGCAAAGATCAACACGCCCTAGTAACACAAAATTTAACTCCAAGAGTAATCACATCAGAATGAAGCTCAATTATTTACCGACTACCACTTCGTCTCGAGTGGTGTTTTTTAGTCACTTTGTACTCAGTAGCGCTTTTTTAGGTAACACCTTGTTCAGTAATAAAGTTTGGGCCGCTGAAGAGCAAGATTGGGGGATTGCCGCGATGTTTCGTACCGCCAGTATTCCCTACGATAGCTCAGGCGGAGATCACTCAGTCAGTACATTTGTGCCGATGCTCTTTTTCAAAAATGATTATGTGTTCATTGATGGCACTGAAATGGGTGCTTACCTTTATCAAGCTGACGATGAACAATGGTCGCTCAATGCGATCGCTCGTATGCGTTTTATTGACATCCCAGCTTCGGCGCAGAATGCCATTGAAGGTGACACGGCCGATTTCGGTGTTCAATTCGCTTATCAATTGGATCCACAGTGGTCAGTTGAAAGTGAATTTATGAGCGATGGTGAGTACAATTTCCACGGTAATTTACGCGCAACCGCGCACTATCAAAGCGGAGATTGGGAGTTCAGCCCAAGTGCGACACTTCGCTATAAAAGTGCCGATTTCAACAGCCGATACTTTTCGTTATCAGATGAGACACTAGGGGCGGGTGTTGATCTCAATGTCGGAGTAGAAGCGCGCTATCACGTATTGTCTAACCTTTACCTATTGGGCTCGACCAGCATCACTCGGTTGGACGATAACGCCTACCAGTCATCTCTGGTTGAAGACCGTTACCAAGGCGAGCTGTATTTTGGTTTTGGTTTCTTTAATAACAAAGAGAAAGCGCCTAAATCTAAGCTAAGCAATGCTCCTTATTTGCGGGTTGCACATGGTTGGGCGACCCCCTCCAATATTGGTGAAATCTTTACGTTCAATAAAGAGAATGATCCATACAACAACCAATTAACGTCGTTCTTTTATGGACACCCATTAACAGATGAATTGTTTGGGTTTCCGCTGGATATCTATTTGACGCCAGGTATCGTACACCATTGGCGTTCTGATGTTCAGTCGGCCAGTACCGAATACATTGTTGCGTTCAAAGCCTACTACACCTTTAATTGGCCGACTCAGTGGCGATTCGGTGTCGCAGAAGGACTATCGTACATTGATTCGATTACTTATATTGAAGGCTCTGAAATGGAGCGTAAAGGTTATAAAGCCAGCCATCTTCTGAATTATCTGGACTTCTCGTTCGATGTGAATGTCGGCGACCTTATTGGCAAAAAGGATCTCAACAACTTATGGTTTGGTTATTCATTGCATCACCGCTCGGCGATCTTTGAGCAGGCCTCCCAATTTGGCCGAATCAAAGGTGGCAGTAACTACAACACGGTTTATTTTCAGTACGAGTTCTAAACGCTCCTTTAAGCTTTAGCTAATTATTAAACAATTATTGATTGGTTATTAATCAGGCATCAATCAGCGCTAAAGACCCTAACTAAGCGGTGATCCGTAAGCTAGTTTTGACGGTGGTTTGAGACTAGCGATTAGTACTCGATGTTGAATTTATTGCGTTGATGAGCGTCCGTTTGACCAATCAGCCTGATAGCAAAAGGTTTTCACATTGCTGTCGGGCTTTTTTGTTGGAGAGTTGTGGTATAATCGCGCGAGTTTAATACGTACAACAATAGGACACGCTTTGACTTCGTCTCCGGAAAACGCAGATAACAACCAGAATGCAGCACAGCCAAGTTCTTCACAGAGCAAAGCCAAGCCAAACCAAGCAGCATCGAAAAAATCTGCTGAACAATTAAATACCAAAAAAGCTGAACATTCAGCGACCAACAACAAATCATCTCAAAATAGCCCAGCCTCTCTTCGTAAAGCGCTCAACGAATGTATGATGCGCGATCGCTTCCGTCTGAGTAAGCGAATTGCTGGTGCAAGCAGGATCAAGAACGAGCAAGCTAAGCACGCTGTCTTTGATGAGATTGCGTTAGACATTGCCAAATCAATGATGACGGCAACCCAGCGTGCGGCGCAGAAAATCACCATCGAATACCCAGAAATTTTACCTGTTAGCCAAAAGCGTGATGACATCGCCAAAGCCATTGCCGAAAACCAAGTGGTTATCGTGGCGGGTGAAACGGGTTCGGGTAAAACCACACAGTTACCCAAAATCTGTGCTGAGCTTGGCCGTGGTCGCTTTGGCCTAATTGGTCATACCCAGCCTCGTCGCCTGGCGGCGCGCTCGGTTGCCAACCGTATTGCAGAAGAGATGGAAACCCAACTGGGTGAGTTTGTTGGTTATAAGGTTCGATTCAACGACCAGATTTCTGACAACACACAAATCAAACTGATGACCGACGGTATTCTACTGGCGGAGATTCAACATGACCGTTTCTTAAATCAATACGACACCATCATCATCGATGAAGCGCACGAACGTAGCCTGAACATCGATTTCATTATGGGTTACCTGAAAGAGTTGCTGCCAAAGCGTCCTGATCTGAAAGTGATCATCACCTCGGCAACCATCGACCCAGAGCGTTTCTCGAAGCACTTCAATAATGCCCCAATCATCGAAGTGTCTGGCCGTACTTATCCAGTAGATACGCGCTACCGCCCATTAGGTGGCGATGAAAGTGATTCAGACCGTGACCAAATCGAAGGCATCTTTGAAGCGGTTGATGAGCTGTGTGATGAAGGCCTTGGCGACATCTTGATCTTCATGAACGGTGAACGAGAGATCCGTGATACCGCCGATGCATTAAGTAAACGTAACCTCCGTGATACTGAGATCGTTCCGCTATACGCTCGTCTTTCGGCGGGTGAGCAGAACCGTATTTTCCAATCTCATACTGGTCGACGCATTGTTTTGGCAACCAACGTGGCTGAAACATCGTTAACCGTACCGGGCATCAAGTATGTTATCGACCCGGGTACGGCGCGTATTAGCCGTTACAGTTACCGAACTAAGGTACAACGCCTACCGATTGAACCAGTATCTCAAGCGAGTGCAAACCAGCGTAAAGGCCGTTGTGGTCGTGTTGCGGAAGGTATCTGTATTCGTCTGTACTCTGAGGAAGATTTCGAATCACGCCCAGAGTTTACTGATCCAGAGATTCTTCGTACTAACCTAGCATCCGTTATCCTACAGATGACAGCGCTTGGCCTTGGCGACATTCAAGCATTCCCATTTGTTGAAGCGCCAGATAAGCGCAATATTCAAGATGGAGTAAGGCTGCTTGAAGAGCTTGGTGCGATCGCGGCAGCCGAGCCGTCTGCGACAGGCCAATCGGCGAACAAAAACAAGAACCATAGCGGTGACAAGAAGAAGCTAACCGCAATTGGCCGTAAGTTGGCTAAATTGCCTATCGATCCGCGTTTGGCTCGTATGGTGATTGAAGCGCCACGCAACCGATGCTTGCACGAAGTGATGGTGATTGCGTCTGCGTTGTCGATTCAAGATCCGCGTGAACGTCCATCAGATAAAAAGCAATCGTCTGATGACAAGCACAAGCGTTTCTTCGACAAAGAGTCAGATTTCATCACCTATGTAAACTTATGGGACTACATCAAGCAGCAGCAAAAAGCGCTGTCGAGCAATCAGTTCCGTAAACAGTGTAAGCAAGATTATCTCAACTATTTACGTATCCGTGAATGGCAAGATGTCTACTTCCAAATTCACCAAGCGATGCGTGAACTGGATACCAAGCTGAATACAGAACCGGGTAGCTACGATGGCATTCACATGTCTTTGCTATCAGGTCTGCTTTCGCACATCGGTATGAAAGACCAAGAGAAGAATGAATATCAAGGTGCTCGTAACGCGCGCTTCCATATCTTCCCTGCGTCTGGCCTGTTTAAGAAACAGCCTAAGTGGATCATGTCTGCTGAGCTGGTGGAAACCTCCAAACTTTGGGGGCGTGTTATCGCCAAGATCCAACCTGAATGGATTGAACCGCTCGCGAAACACCTGATTAAACGCAGTTACAGCGAACCGCATTGGTCGAAGAAGCAAGCGGCGGTAATGGCACACGAAAAAGTGATGCTGTACGGAATCCCAATCGTCCCTAAGCGCCTTGTTAACTACGGCGCGATTGATGCAACCGTCAGCCGTGAGTTGTTTGTACGTAGCGCATTAGTCGAAGGTGAGTGGGAAACCAAACACACCTTCTTCAAACAGAACCGTAAGCTTTTGCAAGAAGTCGAAGAGCTCGAGCATAAATCGCGTCGTCGTGACATCTTGATCGACGATGATGAGTTGTTCGATTTCTATGACCAGCGTGTTGGTGAAGAGGCGGTTTCTGGCCGTCACTTCGATACATGGTGGAAGAAGACCAGTCAGAAAACACCTGAGCTACTCAACTTTGAAAAGTCGATGCTGTTCCGAGGTGATGCCAGCCACGTTACCGATTTGGACTACCCGAACTTCTGGCACCAAAATAACCTTAAATTGAAGCTCAGCTACCAATTTGAGCCGGGCGACGACAACGATGGTGTAACGGTACACATTCCTCTGCCTATCTTGAATCAGATCGATCAAAACGGCTTTGACTGGCAGATCCCGGGTCTACGCCAAGAGCTAGTGATTAGCTTGATTAAGTCGTTACCTAAAACGCTACGCCGTAACTTTGTACCTGCGCCAAACTACGCTGATGCATTTTTGGCTCGCGTGACACCACTTGAAGCACCTTTACTGGATTCTCTTGAAAAAGAGTTACGCCGTATGACGGGTGTCGAAGTGGTTCGTGATGATTGGAAGTTGGACCAGATCCCAGAGCACTTAAAGGTAACATTCCGCGCAGTGGATCATCGCAAGCGTAAGTTGAAAGAACATAAAGACTTACATGAGCTGAAAGAAAGCCTGAAAGACAAGGTTCAAGAAACGCTGTCTAAAGTGGCAGACGATGACATTGAGCAGCAGAACCTGCACACGTGGAGCTTTGGTGAGCTGCCAAAAGTCTACCAACAGAAACGTGGTGGCTACGACGTTAAAGCCTTCCCTGCGCTGGTAGATACGAAAGACAGCGTTGAGATCAAACTGTTTGAAACTGAGCAAGAGCAGATTTCTGCCATGCAGTCGGGTCAGCGACGTTTAATTCTGTTAAACGTGCCATCACCGATCAAATACTTGCACTCGAACTTGCCGAACAAATCGAAACTTGGTTTGTACTTCAACCCATACGGACAGGTACTCGATCTTATCGATGACTGCATTGCTTGTGGTATTGATAAGCTGATTGAAGAGAAGGGCGGTTTGGTTTGGGAACCAGAGCAGTTTGAAGCACTGAAAGAGCACGTGCGTGCTGAGCTGGGTGATACGGTTGTTGAGATTGCTCAACAGGTTGAAACTATCCTAACCACGGCATTCAGTATTAGCAAGAAACTGAAAGGGCGTGTGGACTTTTCGATGGCATTTGCGCTATCCGATATCAAAGCTCAGGTCGAAGGTCTCATTTTTAAAGGCTTTGCGACAGAGTGTGGTTGGAAACGCTTGCCTGATATCTTACGCTATATGAAAGCAATTGAGCGCCGCATGGAAAAACTGCCGATTGACCCGAATAAAGATCGCTTACATATGATCAAAGTTGAGTCAGTCATGAACAGTTACAAAGAGCTACTGAATAAAATTCCAAAAGGGATCGCGGTTCCTGAAAATGTGAAAGAGGTACGTTGGATGATAGAAGAGCTTCGTGTAAGCTTCTTCGCACAGCAACTTGGTACGCCTTACCCTGTATCCGATAAGCGTGTTAAAAACGCGATTGATGCTTGTTAAAGGAACAGAGTAAACGGTAATAAGCAAGGTTTGGGAATAAATCTTGCTTATTACATAGTAATTTAATCGCTATTCTAGATTGAACAGCGACTATGGATTAAACAGTTATTACATACAGGGCGACTTGGTGGCAATTTATGTCCACACAAGGCCGACTTACTAGGATGAAAAGGTCGAATATGAAAAAAACGTTATTAGCATTAGCAATGCTAGGTGCATCTTCAACGGCAATGGCTGATGCTTGGTTGTATGGCGGCGTAATGGGTGGCCAAAACTCATTTGCCGGTGAAAAAGAGGCAGCTTATGGTATCCATGTGGGAACGGGCATCTTACCAATCATTGGTATTGAAGTGGGTTACTGGGATCTAGGCTCTTTCGATAACGTTAGCTACGGCCACCGTGATACACAAAGCGTTGATGTTAACACGACGTACCTTGCCATTAAGCCAAGCATCGACTTTGGCCCTCTTCACGTGTACGCAAAGGGTGGTCTTCACTCATACGAAGTACAAGGTGAAAACTTCAAGCAAGACGACGTTGATATCATGTACGCGGTAGGCGCAGAATACTTCATTTTTGGTCCTCTATCTGTCGGCGCTAGCTACCAAAACTTCAAAATGAAAGATGACGATGCAGGCATCTTTTCTCTAAACGCAACGGTTCATTTACTGTAATTATTTTTAGTTGCTGTGCAGCTAAAGTTTGTTGTGCAGCTTAAGATTTTTGCGTAGTAACCGTGAGTGACGGATGTTCGTTGCAGGGTTCGTAAGAATTCATAAAAAATGCCAGCTTAATCGCTGGCATTTTTTTATCGGTTATTTTTTACTATTTATAATTTTCTGTATTCTTGGGTTCAGTGCCTTACCGTGCTGGCTTTCATACTCTTCACGTTTCAAATCATTCAAGTTCTTGACTGAATTGGCGGTAAGCAGGAATGGTGGCAGCTCAGTTTCAAGCATGCCTTTCTCATCTAAACGTTTTGCTTCCAAGTAGTATTTCTTGAACTGACCGTCGAGTTTGTTCTCAGAGGTACGTTTTAAGTCGTACAGCTTGTTTTGGGTTAGCCATTTCTCAATTTTATTGGCAGCAGCACCAGACAACACACGAATACGGCTATCTAACAGTTCTTCTTCTGTCAGTGAATCTTTTAGGATCCAGAGTTCGCCCATTTGCGGCGGCCAACTATTGCCTAGTTGAATACGCTCGTGGCAATGCATAAGCACACGGTTGAGGCCGTCGGAATCGACCGAGTTAGCAAACTCAATAAACTTACCACTCGGCTCACTACCATATTGGTATTCCCACTGGGTCTCGTACACGCTTAAGAAAGAGCCGAATACGTGGATACACCAGTCGGTCAGCTCTAGCTGTGCAGGATCTTGGTCAACAACCGGTACTTGTTGAGTCTGCGCTTCAATCACTTCAGGAGCGGCAGTATTTCTACTAGCTTCTGTATTTCTATGAGCCTTTGCATTTCCTGAGTCGCTTGTCTTGTTAGAAGCCGATGGCGCTGGCTCAGAAGGTTGGCTTTTTGCCTTTTTGAATGAGCTGCTGCCTGAAGCGTTCAGATGGGCTAAGCTTTTGTCGATACCCATTTCCTTGAGCTTGTCCTGCATTTCCTGAATATTGAGCGGTCTTCTGCTGTTGTTGTCTTTCATTTTGCTTCTCGTTCACTAACCAATACTGCAATTTAGATTCAATGCGAGATATTGGCATGAGTTCATTGGCTTTGGCTTTATACCAGAGGACAAATTTTTTCCATATTAAATTATGGTCCCCAGTTAGGCCGGAGAATTTAAACGCACGTTCAGCCCAAGTCGGAATGATCTCTTCTTCAAGATCATGCGTTGAAACCGTATTGCTGTTCATTGACCCTCGACCTTGTGGGCGAGGGGCATGCTGCATGTTTTGCATTGGCGCTGGAGCCGGTTGAAACTTAGGTGCAGGTGCAGGTGCAGGTGCAGTAGAGTAGACCGGAATGCTATGGGTCGGTTGAACCTCAACGTTAACCTGAGCTTGCTCCTGCTCAATCAGCATTTTAAAAACGTGAATCTCTTTCTTGTCTCGATAATCTACTTTTACTTTATCGAGAAAACCTTGGTCAACTAAACACTTGAGACAATCGGCTAAGCCAAACGTAGAGAGAGCACAAAGTTGACTTGCGGATTGTAGGCACACATTGGTGTAGCCGAATTCATCAGCACCGTCTGCAAGCATCAATAAAACAAGCTTTTCTGCTGGGCTAGAAGTATTTACTTGCCAAGCTAAATAAGAATATTTGGCGCTCAATATTATGTTCTCAAAAAGGTAGTTCGTTGCCTCTATTGTAAGTCACCCCTTATTGAATTTATAGCAACTTAGCAGAAAACGGCATTAGTAAGTTAAATATTGACCATAAGGAGAGGTCTACCGCAAAAAGACAGCCGAAAGCCATATTAAGCACAGCCTAAGAAGGGGAGATCACTTGCTGATTCTCAAGTCAAAACGTCACGGAATAGAGGCCGCTCGGTTGTTATTAATTGATTGTGTCATTGGTGCGCTTTCTGTTTCAGTGGGTAACGTTTTTGTATCGGGCTCCGTTTAATGGCATCTATTTGAATGAATTTCTGATTTGCTCGGTTAAATCTGGCGTGTTTTTAGTCAATAACTTGCTCTTTTAGCGATTCAATTTGGCATTGGTTGCGTGTTTGATTACTATGTGTAGCTATCTAAAAAAACTAATCATCCGATACGGACACTACCGACTGGTAGATGAGGAAATGATGCAACATCTAGAAGAGATCATTGCTAATGCAACGACTGCTATTGATACAGCAGATTCGTTAGTCGCACTTGATGAAGTGCGAGTTCAGTATTTAGGTAAGAAGGGTGAACTCACTCTTCAACTACAAAGCCTAGGTAAACTTCCACCTGAAGAGCGTCGCACTGCTGGTCAAGAGATCAACAAAGCGAAAGGTGCTGTTCAACAAGCGATCGTCGCTCGCAAAGACGCACTACAACGTGCAGAGCTTGAAGCGAAACTGGCTGAAGAAACTATCGATGTGAGCCTACCAGGTCGTCGCATTGAGAACGGTGGTCTTCACCCAGTGACTCGCACAGTTGAGCGTATCGAACAGTTCTTTGGTGAGCTTGGCTTTAGCACTGAGTCTGGCCCTGAGATCGAAGATGCATTCCACAACTTTGATGCACTAAACATCGCAGACGATCACCCAGCTCGTACTGATCACGATACTTTCTTCTTCAACCCTGATCTAATGCTACGTACGCACACTTCTGGTGTTCAAATCCGTACGATGGAAAACGGCAAACCGCCATTCCGCTTCATTGCTCCGGGTCGTGTTTACCGTAACGACTACGACCAAACTCACACGCCAATGTTCCACCAAGTGGAAGGTATGTTAGTTGATGAGAACGTAAACTTCGCACAACTTAAAGGCATTCTTAACGATTTCCTTTGTAACTTCTTTGAAGAAGAAGTTGAAGTGCGTTTCCGTCCTTCATTCTTCCCTTTCACAGAGCCTTCAGCTGAAGTTGACGTGAAACGTAAAGATGGCAAATGGCTAGAAGTTCTAGGCTGTGGCATGGTTCACCCTAACGTACTTCGCTCTGTTGGCATCGACCCTGAGAAATACTCTGGTTTTGCATTCGGTATGGGTGTAGAGCGTCTAACGATGCTTCGTTACGGCGTAAATGACCTTCGTGCGTTCTTCGAGAACGACCTTCGTTTCCTTAAACAATTCAAGTAATCCGGGGCAGTCAAAACTATGAAATTCAGTGAATCTTGGCTACGCGAGTGGGTTAAACCTGCAATTAACAGCGAAGAGCTAGCTCACCAAATCACTATGGCTGGTTTGGAAGTTGACGATGTAGAACCTGTTGCTGGTGAATTCACCGGCGTTAAAGTAGGTAAAGTGGTTGAGTGCGGTCAGCACCCAGACGCAGACAAACTACAAGTTACAAAAATTGATATCGGCGCTGTTGATGCAGAAGGTAATAAAGAGCTTTTAGACATCGTATGTGGTGCATCTAACTGTCGTCTTGGCCTAACTGTAGCAGTAGCAACAGTTGGCGCAGTACTGCCTGGTGACTTCAAAATCAAGAAAGCAAAACTACGTGGCGTTCCATCGCACGGCATGCTTTGTTCTTTCTCTGAGCTAGGTATCGACGTAGAGTCTGACGGCATCCTTGAGCTGCCTGAAGGCACAACGCTAGGTATGGACGTGCGTGAGCTTCTAGAGCTTAACGACGTAACTATCGACGTAGACCTAACAGCAAACCGCGCAGACTGCTTCAGCATCCGTGGCCTTGCTCGTGAAGTTGGCGTACTAAACCGCGCAGACGTTACAGAGCCAACAGTTGAAGCTGTTGCAACAAGCATTGAAGACACAGTATCTGTTGAAATTAAAGCAACTGATGCTTGTCCACGTTACCTTGGCCGTGTGGTTAAGAACGTAAACGTGAAAGCGGAATCTCCAATCTGGATGCAAGAAAAACTGCGTCGTTGTGGTATCCGTTCAATCGACCCAGTTGTAGACATCACAAACTACGTGATGCTAGAGCAAGGCCAACCAATGCACGCATTTGATCTAGCTAAGATCGAAGGCGGTATCGTGGTTCGTCTAGCAGAGCAGGGCGAAAAGCTAACACTTCTAGATGGCAACGAAGCTGAACTAAACAGCAACACACTTGTTATCGCTGACCAAAACAAAGCACTAGCAATCGCTGGTATCTTTGGCGGTCAAGATTCTGGTGTTACGACTGAAACAACAGACGTACTTCTTGAAGCTGCATTCTTCGCACCGGATCACATCCGTGGTCGCGCACGTGCTTACGGCCTTCATACTGATTCTTCTCTACGTTTCGAACGTGGTGTTGATTCAACACTTCAAGCAGCAGCAATGGAGCGCGCAACACAGCTTCTAGTTGAAATCTGTGGTGGTGAAGTTGCGCCAGTAAACGGCAGCGAATCTGAAGCTGATCTTCCTAAAGCAAACGTAGTAGCTCTACGTCGCGCTAAGCTAGACAGCCTACTAGGTCACGAAATCCCATCTACAGACGTAGTGGAAATTCTTACTCGCCTAGGTTGTGAAGTTGAGACTACGGACGCAGGTTGGACGGCAACGTCTCCATCTTGGCGTTTTGATATCGCAATCGAGCAAGACCTAATTGAAGAAGTAGGTCGTATCTACGGTTACGATAACATTCCAAACCAAGCGCCTAAAGCGGCACTTAAAATGAATGACCACAAAGAAGCTAACCAACCGCTTAAGCGCGTTCGTGACCTTCTTGTAGACCGTGGCTACCACGAAGCAATCACATACAGCTTCGTAGAACCAGAACAGCAAAAACTTGTTGTACCTGGTGTTGAGCCGCTAATCCTGCCATTCCCAATCTCTGCGGACATGTCAGCAATGCGTCTTGGCCTAATCCAAGGTCTACTAAACACAGTGGTTCACAACCAGAAGCGTCAACAGTCTCGCGTTCGTCTATTCGAATCAGGCCTACGTTTCATCCCTGATGCAACTGCTGAAAACGGCATGCGCCAAGAAATGATGCTTGCGGGCGTTATCTCTGGTACTCGTGGCGAAGAGCACTGGGACATGGCAACTAACACTGTAGATTTCTTCGATCTTAAAGGTGACCTAGAAGCCGTTCTTGAGCTTTCTGCAAACGAAATCGCATACAGCTTCAAAGCTCTTTCTTCAGAAGCAAAAGAGCGCAACCCAGCACTTCACCCGGGTCAATCAGCTGTGATTATGGCTGACGGCAAAGAAGTGGGTATCATTGGTACTGTTCACCCAGAGCTAGAGCGCAAGTTTGGTCTTAACGGCCGCACTATCGTATTCGAAATCGAATGGGCAGCTATCAACACTCGCGTGCTTCCAGAAGCAGTAGCCGTATCTAAGTTCCCTGCAAACCGTCGTGATATCGCAGTAGTTGTTGACGAAGCAGTCGCTTCTGGCGACATCGTAGAAGCGTGTATCGCTGCTGGTGGCGAATTCCTAACAGGCGCTAAACTGTTCGACGTATACGTTGGTCAAGGCGTTGAAGAAGGTAAGAAGAGCCTAGCAATCGCACTTAGCCTACAGTCTGTAGAGCGCACACTTGAAGATGCAGACATCGCTGGTTCAGTAGATGCTATCGTAGCTTCAATCTCAGAGAAATTCGGCGCAGCACTTCGCGACTAATCTTTTCTGATAGATAGAAAAATGAAAGGCCTCGCATTGCGAGGCCTTTTTTGTGGTGTACAAGATAGTCAAAGTTAACTACTAACGCTTAATATTGTTAGGTGTGTTAATACCAACCCGACAATTGAACATAACATCTATCTTCGAACTCACCAGGTTCCGGTGACCACCATCGTGCAAGGGATACACGGACCAAAGTTCCTTCTGGGATTGAACTGACTGCTGTCTGTAAACCCACATATGGCATTTCGTAGCTTTCGTTCTTCACTTTATATCGCACACGACCATTACCTTTATCAACCATTTCGAGTTCCTTAGGAATTAGCCAGAAGCCGACACTGTTTGATGGTAGCCCTTTATCACCATTAATATAAGGCCCGCCGTTGCTAGTGAATCCTAATGTACTATCGAATAGGCCTGTAATACATCCGCCGTATGGCGTTATACGGCGTTGAATATAATCCGATAGATCCGTAACCACTCTAATATACTGTTGCTTGGTTACTAATACGTCTTCTATGTGCGGAGGAGTTACGTTTTGACGTTGTTTATAACTAAGCCTCCAAAGCTCACCAACTTCAAAGTCAGTGTCATAGCCTTGATTGCTTCCCGTTTTAGTTAATAAGCGAATATACTTACCTTCTGATACATCATATCCGCCGACACAATAACCTTGCGACATTCGGGTTTTTGATGTGATTACAACCTTTTTCATAAATGGACGATCTCCAACGAAGGATTAATTGTTTTTAGTTTTTTGGTTATCAAGCTCCGATGACATGCCAAATGTTCTTCTTCGACACAGAAAAATACTATTGATTCCCCATTTTTAATCGCGGATATTTCCATTTTGAATTGGTGGCTTTCTAATATTTTTTGGTCATATAAGCAGCAGAATTTCTCGCTTAATAACAGTCGTTCTCGTTTCGTAGTATTAGAGGAAAGATCTTGCTCTCTTTGAATCTGTCTGATTTCTGTAGTCGGTGCTAGCTCTTTAATATGGCAATACTTTATGTCAAATTCGGTTAACTTACTTTGCAAGTATTTGCTATTAACAAATTTGTACTTTGAACCTCTAACGCCTCGACGTTGCCTGACATCAAAAAAGCTTGTAATGTCATTTATTTTTATCAAATTGAAAAATTCACTTTCACTTTTTCCATAAGCGCCTATCGTAAATACTTTCATTTTTTACCTGTACTTTTTCACTGAGGTGAACTCATCCTCAAACATGGAATATTGACCTTTTGTAATTCTATCTATTATTTCACTTTGAGTTCTAATGACGTTTTGTTCGTCTAAATGACTTATAATTATCCCTTTTTTTAATAGCTCCTTTCCAATCAGCTTTGTTCGATGGCACTGTTCTGGTTTCATTTCAGAACACATAATCGAAACATTAACGTCCAAACTATTCGCTTTGATTAGCCTTTCCAATCCGCGTATAAAAACCTCACTATCTGCTGTTTTACGATAATCGACTTTACCGTCGGTATAGCATTGAGGATCGCGTGGGAGACCACCAACAGTATCCCCCATAAAAACGTACTTAATACCGGCTTCTTTCAATATTGCCTGTAGCGTTTCTCTGTTAAAATCAGGGTGGTATTTAGAAAATGGCTTAGTTCTGACATCTATCAAATACTTAACGCCGTTATCGTTCAACGCCTGAGTAAACTCTTGGATTTTTCTGCGACTATAACCAATAGAAATAATTGACATAAACACTCCTAAATAGCACATAATCAAAGTATCACTCTGTTGTGCTTTAGTAAATCTAACGTCAAACAAAACTGTAATTAACGCATACATCAATCAAAAAGTAACACGTAGTAATCACAAATTAATTGGAGAAAAGATGCCATGCGTTGGTTGTCAACTTTAACAAATTAGTAACTTTATGCTAAGCGAGCATAAGTTAAAGCTAACTCAATTACGTTCTTAGAAAACCTTTGCTCCTCACGAGTACCAGAATGAGAAGGTATGAAATTGTACCCGTTTTCTGATACGATTTTCTCACAAAGCGCGATTACATATGTTAGCTGCGAAGTGCAAACACCCACAGATTGAAGAACATCCGCAACATCAAAGTATTCTAGCTTGGGTAAATTTTTAGTCTCTATTTGAACTAACTTTTCGGAAAGTGTCGAAATAGATTTGTTATGTTTTTCAATGACTACAGTATTCGAATCAACTCTGTTATCTATATTGTCAAAGCGCTGCTTTGAACTTCGAATAAACTGGCTAAGAAGTTGAGACTGTTTGGCTTGCTGGTCTGCAAGCTGTTGAATCAAGTCGTCGTCAGAAACTTCCGGTGCAGGGTATATCCCATATTTTCGGATGGATGGCATTACATCATGGTAAACCCAACGTTGAAACTTTTTAGCTCCAGAGCTTTTAGCGCGAGACACAACACGATAGATCCCCGGCTCGGTAACAAAATGCCCCGTCTTTTCCTGACCATTCTCAATGTATGATTCGATATGACTTTCGTCATGGTCTAGTGCTGAAATGGACTCTTTTAGAAGTGATGATTGATCTGAAGAGTTAGTGCCGTCAATGTGACGCGACTCCTTAGAAATCACTCGTACAACATCAGCCAACAAAAACAGAGTATGCCCCTCTTTTTGCATTGTATTAATTTCTAACTCACCACTTTCGCTAGGGTAAAGTAACACTTCAAACATAAAATCCCTTTTCAATTCGATGCAACAGATTGATTATATCATTGTTTTATATTCGGTTGTACTGCGCTGCTATTAATTGGTAATCAGGTACGAATTTAATCGTGTGTCTCATTAATAATATCTCCGTATAACATAAGGCTAATGTGGCTATAGGAAGAACCATTTAATAACATTTGAATCGGTGAAAGCGATGATGTTTAAGATGATCTAGTTCAACCAATAACGTCACACTGATTTATTTTCGTTGTCAAGGTGGTCTTTCTAAATGTTCGCTCTTGACCTGTCTAAAGCTTCACACTTTATAGTGACTATATTGATTGAGAGGGGCGCTTTCTGCGTTCCCTCCAAAGTAAGTAGAGAGACACTATGAAACGTTTAATTCTAAACATCACACTTTTTGTATTCATGGCGCTTGGTAGCATGAACGCCATGGCTCACGATTCAACAGTTAAGTATGGTATTACGATATCTCACGATGGTGAGCAAATTGCGTATGGCAAAAGTGGGAGCGGGGATACGGCGCTGATCTTCATTCACGGTTGGAGCTTAGACAGCAGGCTTTGGCAAAACCAAGTGAGCGAGTTTTCAAAGCAGTATCAAGTGATCACCATGGACTTAGCAGGGCACGGTAATTCATCGTTCAACCGTGAAGAGTACACCATGGTTGCATTCGCTGAAGACATCAGAGCCGTAATCGAGGAAGAACAACTCGAATCTGTCATCTTAGTCGGCCATTCCATGGCGGGTGGTGTTATTGCAGAAGCCGCTAAACTGATGCCGGAAAGAGTGAAGGGCATTATTGGTGTCGACACATCGCAAAACGTCGCACTAGCGGTTTCACAAAGCGACCTAGATGCAATGACCAAACCGTTTGAAGCAGACTTCCAATCGGGCATTACTATGTTCGTGAAAGATTCGCTACCAAAAGACGTAGACGCAGATTTACTTTATTGGGTAACGCAAGACATGGCATCAGCACCGCCAGCTATCGCGATAAACCAGTTCCGCCATTATCTAGGCCAATACGTGACAGGCGAAGCCCACCGCGTGTATGAGAACGTGAATGTGCCAGTAATATTGGTCAACGCTCGCCTATGGCCAACGGATTCAGAAGCGAACAAGAAACACATTAAGGACTACAGCATTTACTACATTGAAGACTCAGGCCACTTCCCAATGCTAGAGCAACCACAGCAGTTCAACACAACGTTGATGAAAGCGGTTAAGTCAGTGAAGTAGGGCGCTGTAGTTGTTAAATGATGGCTGCAACTGTTGATATAAAAACCAAGGTCTCGTGGATTGCGAGGCTTTTTTGTGTTCCGAACAAAACTCAATTTCTCCTACGTTCTGCATCTGACAGTGATAGAATCCCCGTATCAGAACTATCGAGAAACTAGGTATTTATAAACAATGTTTATCCATCATGTAAACGGCATCGACTGGCTAGTGATTACCGCCTTTGAAGAACTGAAACCGATGTTTATCGAAGATGCTGGCCCAATCCCATCGTACTTCTCTATCAACAGCGAATTGAGCCTGATTGATCAAGCCAAGCGCAGCTATGGTTTTTTGCCAACACTTCGCGGTGTGATCACCGATACTGGCACCTACCAAAGTCAAGATCTTGAAGAAGATTTGAACCCTCAGCTAGCGTGTATCGTTGAGGGAAGGGGGCGTGTGTTTATCTACCACGGCGACTACGTGGCTTTTGTCGATGACGAGCAAACCTTTATTACCCGAATGGACTGAGAGTGATTCGGTGAGTGGTTGGATTAATCAACTATAGTGGAAACTACACCATAGTTGAGCGATCGCTCAATAATTTTAGAGATGTTTGTGATATCAAAGTACAATAACTTGATGGCAGTCAGATAAAACACGCCCTAGACCTTCCTACTGTGATTTATCTCACGACCTCGATATTTTGCTCTAAATTTAAGTAATACAATAGTACTTGATCGCGGTAAGTCAGTGATTCTGTGGATACAATGCCAAGCATAGAAATTCACAATAATGTAGCTCTTTCTGGTGGCAATTCTGCAACAGATAGAGCCGATTACTAGGATAATGAATAACATGAAAAACACACTCAAAACTTGTTTCTTGGCAGTTGCGGTATCAGTAGCATTCGGTGCAAATGCAGCAGAGAAGGCTGCTCCTGCAGACTACGTACAATTTCAAGATGTATTGAAAGTCTCTAAACTTCAGGCGTCTGATCCAACAGGAAAGTCGAGTAACAAATCTGAGTATGGGCTAAACGGTGAATTTGATGGTTTAGTTTTAGATAGCTTTTATGTAGACAAAGCATCGGAAGCGCTTGTGTTTAAGATGCTAGGCTACAAAAATCGTAGTGAGGTACGCATCTACAAGAACTTTAATGTGGGTGAGGCTGACAAGTACTATCATTTGGGTGCTGAAATTCAACCAATCAACCCAAGAGCGTCAGTGGCGAACACAGATCAAGCGAAAAACGATGCGATCACTTACCTTCAAGTACATAACGCAGGTAGTGTTTCAGCCGATTTCCCAGACGGTGTTTCTGGTGAGGGCTACATTCCGCACCCATTAGTGCGTGTCGTTTACGAAGCTGAGCGTGGCGGCAAGAACGATTGGTACTGGGCTGTCATTAAGAACAATGCAGTAGACTGTGGCTCTAAGAGTGATAACAAGGGTACAGAAGCATGTAAAAATGCTTACTTGAGATTACCAATTGCGCCAATCGCAGCAGAAGGCACAGACAACTTTGATATCTATGTTGGTGGTAACAAACTGATCATCAACCACAATGGCAAGACGGCCATTAACCACGACATCACTTACTGGAATGAGAAGAAAAGCTACTTTAAAGCGGGTGTTTATAACCAGTTTAAGAATGGCGAAAGTGAAGCTCATTTCCACAAGTTAACGTACTCGGTAGAAAACCAACCAGTCATCCATTAATCATTGGATTAAGACGAGACCTTGCGCGAGCGAGGTCTCGTCTTGTCAGTGTAACTCAATACCCTCGCGGTAAATAATCGCCACACTCATTTATCTGATTGGTAGCTTGGTTTTTGTTTTTACCTGACCAAAGGCGAAGCTTGATTCAATCGAGGCAATATTGGGCAGGCGAGTCAATTGCTTACGGATAAACTGCTCGTAGCTTTTGAGCGACTCACTCACCATATGCAGTAGGTAGTCGTGATTGCCCGTCATCAAAAAGCATTCTAACACCTCATCAATCACTTCAATGTGCTGCTCAAAGTCGCGCATGTTCTCTTCTGTCGGCTTTTCAAGCTTGACCAACACAAACACATTAATAGGCAACCGGCACGCTTCTTGGTCAACACTGGCATGATAGCCGCGAATAATCCCTTGTTTCTCTAATGATCGAACTCGGCGTAAACAAGGCGAGGGCGATAGCGCGACCCTGTCTGCTAACTCTTGATTGGTGAGCCGTGCGTTACTTTGTAGCTCAACCAGTATTCTTTTGTCGATCGCATCCATTAGCATATTCCATCAATATTGAAGTTTATTTGGCAATATTATTGCTCAAAGTGTATGTCTTACTTCGCAAATAGCAATTTTTAACATCGGCACAAAACTAAAATTAAGGGAGGAACAACCAGCATGGAATGACTTAGGAACTATGAATACTTCAACTCAACTTAGCCCGCTGCGTAAAACCACCAAACACGAACAAGCCCAAGCTCTTGCCATTGAGCAGGCACAGCATTTTGGTATTGACCCAAACAGTGATTACGGCGTCACGCTGATTGAGCTAGCGACGACACTGTACCAAGCCAATACCAAGACACACGACCTTTGGGCATTGACGGTTGATGGGCTGTCAGAGCTTGATAAGAGTGACCGAATCGCTTGGTTTAACGCGAAACGTTTTTTGTCATTCCAGATCGCTAAGATCCTCGATAATTTGCAAAACCCAATGCGTGCCACTTACCAATCCATTGCCACCAACAATGGTAATTTTGCCTCAAAAGGCGCGTATCCTATCTTCGATAATGTGGCGGCTATCTTTTCTGCAAGCCCTGTCATTACTCGCACCGCGACCTATTTGTTTGCCTGTACCGAGTGGATCGAAGATGCATTCAACGGTAAAGAGCCGCTGCACGATATTTATTCGCGGCTGCTTAATCCAACCTCTATCTCCCTCGCGAATCACATGGTAGACCTTGAGGCGGGCTGCAGAGCTAACGAGTATCTCGCATGGAACTTTAACTCGGGTATGGCGGCTATTGATGGGTTGTTGAGCCATTTACTTGGCCATGAAGATATTGTCTTGGCCTCACGCAACATCTACGGTGGTTCTTATCAGCTGTTGGAAGATTGGTTTGGTAAGCCTTCTAATTTGAATGTCGCGGTAGAGTGGGTCGATGGTTACTCCGGTGATGTGTTTGCAGATCGCCTTGATGAGGTTGCCGAGAAATACGCCGAACGCCTCGCGGCAGGTAAGAAAATCTACGTTTACCTTGAGTCACCATGTAACCCGCACGGCTACGTGCTAGATGTTGCCAGTATCAGTAAAGCTGGTCACTCTCGCGGTTGGGATGTGATTGTTGACTCAACCGTGGGTACACCATTACTTCATCCAGTACTCAAACGCGATGATGTGATGGAAAGACCGGATTATGTGATTCACTCCTACACCAAAGAACTGGCGGGATCCGGCACCACAACCGCTGGCGTAGTCATCGGCCGTAATGAAACTATGTTTGTGCCAAAAGGGGAGGTGGTGACTTTCACCAAACCCAATGGCGATGAGGCAACCATTCCATGGAACGAAACTCTATTTTGGAATGTGTACTACATCAAAGGCGCATTTTTAGATGCAGACAAAGCGTTTGAAGTGCTCAATGGTATGAAAACCTATGAGATGCGTGTGGTGCAAAAAACCATTAACACCCTGACACTGGCGAAGATCTTCGATGCTCACCCAGACATCAATGTCTCGTGTCCCGCCCTGCCAGACAGTGATAACCATCAACACTGTCAGGACAACATGTACTTGGGGCTACCTGCCGCGCTGTTTACTATCGACATGGAAGGCAATGGTGATCGTGCGCCAATCAATAGAGATGGCTTCAAACAATTCTTCGATATGCTTGAACCTGCTATCGGCATGCAAGTGAGTTTAGGGCAAACCAACACGGTGTCGCTGTGTCCGGCACTGACCACGCACTCAGAACTGAGCGATGAGGCGCTTAATGAAGCAGGCATCAAACCGACCACAATGCGTATCTCTATCGGCTTGGAAGATCCTCGAATGTTCATAGCGCATATAGTCGAGGCCGCGAAATTGTCGATTGACCGTAAGCACGTCGATTTTTCATCCAGCTTCCCGAGTGGTGACAGTATTGATGGCATCTATATGCAAACCTACATGGATGTACATCAGAGGTTTGTGAAGAGCTTACCGGAGTTCAGCCAGCTGAGTCAGTAAGGGAGGCGTTGAATACGAACGTTACAAGTGCAGCGATATGGTGAGCGATAAGATTTCTCCCCCATGGCCGTTAATCTAAAGAGATCGTTGCTCGTCATTTTTTGGGGGAGCTAGCGGGGCGAATTTTATTGATCAACTTGAATCTGAGTGTTGGTCATTATCGCGATTGCTTGTCCACTTGGGCGCGCATCTCACGTCTATTAACAATCATGTCTAAAGCGCCATGCTCTAATAGGAACTCATTCTGCTGAAAATCGCCAGGTAATTTTTCGCGTACCGTTTGTTCAATCATTCTGCGATACTCCCTGCCGAACTCTGGCGTCACGAGATCGAGACAGGCGAACTCGAGATCATTGAACTTGAATATCAACCTCAAGACTTAGTTCTATACCCTTTTATGCACCAAGAAAGCACATAGCGAAAAAGGTTCCCGCTTTCATCGAGCACTTTCAGGATTTCGCGAAGTAACTTGGGTTAGTGTTCGTGAAGTTCGACTCACCCCACCTTCCTAGCTTAGGCCGTTGGCTCTATTCACTCACAGAAGCTACATTTGATTGGATAGCTCAAACTTTATAACCACTTAACATACTGATATCGAGATATATGATGGAGCTCTTTTACTTTTTTAAATCCATCCTATCAGCCTCTTCTGTGTGAAAAAATGCAACTTTCGAAACGCTCTTAAATGGATGAACAAGGACAGTGAATCATGCCAGATATTTTGAACAATTCTTTGGAAATAACAGGTGACCCGATAGACGACAAACAACTTTTTTTCTTAGGTTTTTTAGTGAAGTAAGTATCGATGACACAGTAAAAACGCCTGAACAAATCAGAAAAAATAGAAAGGTGCTGAACAAAGTCAGAAAAATAACGAATGAGGTGAAGGATCTCTCAAAGTCGAATGATAGCGATAATGGGCAAGCGGTAGGTGACAAATCAAATGAGATCTTCGCCCAGGTAAATAGGACAGTTCAAGGCGTTCCTGGGTTGGAGTTATTACCTTCAAACCTATTCACTGAGATGAAACCTTTAATTTTTGACTTAGTCAGCGATGTTTGGGAAGAATTTGCTCCTTTCATTAAAGACACCAAAGGGATAGTTCAAGGGGCATATAAAGGCGTGAAGGGCGTGTCACTCTATAAGAAGGCGACCAAAGTGATATCAGTCGCGGACAGCCAAGGGCAGATGACGCTAAGAGTGGTGAGAAGAAAAATTAAAGCGACAGCCTTAGAAGACGGGTTGTTGGAGTTTTCTTTTAATTCCGCAACGTTGGTGGTCAATATTGTTTCTTTGGGTACTGCCTCACCAGCGACAGCCATAGCAAGAGCTGCGAAATCAATTTGTCAGTGGTGCGTTAATTACATTTACAGAAAGATTACTATCGCTCGATACAAGGCGTTCCAAAAAGAATGCCTGAGAATGTATCTGAACAAGAGCACTATTACTGGCCTAGCTTGCTGTACGTTTTTCAACAAGAGCATCCAAGATATACCGGTTGTCGCGATGATGTGGATCCTACACACCCCCTAGTCAGCTCAAAAGAAGAGGTGCTGATTGGTGTGTTGGATCTTCCTGCTTACAAGAAACGTTCACTGATGAAAAAGCACATGAGAAAGCTCAAATATAAGTTTAAGAAAGAGCCCGATAAGTTTGCGACCTATGCACCAGGTAGTGAACTTGCAGGTAAGATTTACAAGTCTTACGAAAAAACCAGAAAATTCGCCCGAAAATACATTACTAAATCGGGTATAGAGTTCGTCACGATGGACACCATTTACGTCACTTACTTAGCTCAAATTAAAGATGGCGTGAGTTACCTCAATACATCAAAAGATGAATTCGACAAAGCGCTAAGCACAAAAGATAAATTGAAAGGCAAGCTCAAAGAAGTCAAAGAATATCTGTAGCGGCTCACCAAGTTCGCGGAGTATTGGGTTAGCAGAGCAGCAAGGTTAAAGCTGACAACCTTAAAGGTAGACAGTTTGGTCGTTGAAGGAATCAGTAGAGAACGAGATTCGACTTAATCCTATCTTCTCGCTGCGATTGTATTCATTGATCGAGTGGTCAAAGCCATAGGCTGTCGACGGGGCCATAAATTGAGTTATGCCTTGTTGTGTCGCCGTTATTCCATCATGGCCATGACCGCAGATCACGTCACGAACGCGATATTTTCGAAGCACACTCATCACATCAGCATCGTTCTCTAGACGGATTGCTTTCATCCAATCTGCCCCGACTGGAATGACAGGGTGGTGAACAACAACGATAGGATCATTGGCCTTTCTCAATTGTCGTTTTAGCTGAGCCATGCCGTGGTTATCAATGCGCCCTGAACCAAGTGGGTGACGGCTGTCTAGCGGCTTGAAGCTTGAGTCTAGGAACACAAATTCTCGTTCACAGATGGTGGCTTTATCGGTGACACAAATCGTCGAGCCTTTGAGCTCAGTGCGCATTAAGGAAGAGTCATCATGATTGCCCGCAATCGCATAAATGGATTGGTCGCTAATGTGTTGCCTAATGAACGCCTCTAATTGAACGTAGTCGCCAGATTTTGGGTTACAACAAATATCACCAGTCAGAAAAATGGTCTTGCATGCTGTGTCTTTGTTGACGTATTCGAGTGCTCTACGCAGGTTCTCATAGTTGGATTCATCGGAAAGGTGACAATCACTGATTTGGTACACGGTATTCATTGTTCTTGTCCGGCCATTCAATACGTAGAATTAAAGGTGATAGAAAAATGCCTGCTAAATCAGCAGGCATTTATTGGTGTTATTTCGCTTTGGATGCGGCGTGGTGTTCAATCATGAAGGCTATGGCCTCATCGCTTAAACAAGATTTACTCACATATTGGCGCTGTTTACCGATATGCAGGATAAAACCAAGATCGGTCTGCTCAAGCTGGTCTATGTCACTCCACGCGATGGTGTTGGTCGCTTTGTGGTTTTTGTAACTCACTCCGTTAGCATCACCTTGAAAGACAATTTTGCTGCCTGCGCCTGAGCTGATTTTTTGTCGCCATAACCACCAGGTTCTTTTGCAGTACACACTGAATGCTTCAATCACACTCAAAACAATAAAGAACCAGCCAACATAGCCGTTAGGTAATAATTCAAACTCCAGTAGAACCACACCAAAAATAAGAAACAGTATTCCTTTTAAGTAGGCTTTTGGAAATTGAGTCGGAAGGCTAGTTTGATCATAACACTCCGCGAAAAACGTCTTGTCGAGTTTATATTCTGTAGTGAAACCGGGTTCTTTAGACATGTGAGGCTACTTTAATGCTTCTTGTTAATGGGCTTTCTTTGAATTGGTATTTCATGCTGCGATCTCGCAATTCCAGCATTGTATCGCTTCTCAGCACTTTTCTTTAGCGGTTTTATTTCTCTTTTGTAAATCAATAATACCGTCAAGGTTTGCTCTTGTTAGTACAATATCTTGATGCTCTCGGATTGGCAGAGAAAACCCAAGCAGCTGGTGGCTATTGATTGGATAAAACTCGATTAAATAGCATCCCAGTAGCATGAGTTCGTGTCGCTTGTGCTGCTGAATTTGTCTGCTAGAAAATCAATTACGACCCTGACTTTTGCCGCTAGATTATCAGTATCAAGATAAAGGGCACTGATCGATTGTTGCTCCAAACTGGTCGAAACTTGGTAACCGTCTAGTAAAGGGACAAGTTGACCACTCTTCAATTCTTCCCCAATTAGCCAAGTAGGGAAGACGACAATTCCACTTCCACCGACCGCACTCGCGACCAACGTTTCTGCATTGTTGCTGTAGAGTGATCCTGAAACTTCATACGGCTCTAATTTATCTTCACCAATAAACCAGCGTTGAAGACCATTTGGTCCCTTAAACACTAAACAGTTATGTTGTTTGAGTTCTTCAGGCGTAGTTAAAGTGCCATAAGATTTTAGGTAGTTTGGACTTGCTGCCATGACGTAGCGCTGCTTAGCAAAACGTTTCATCCTTAATGAAGAATCTTGCGGCACACCAATGCGGATCAGTAAGTCGATAGATTCAGCAGCGGGGTTTACAAATGCATCCGTCTGCTGGACTTCCACCTTGAGAAGTGGATACCTTTCTAACAGTTCCGCGAGATATGGCGCGATGTGGAGCCGACCAAAGGCAACCGGCGCGCTTATTCTGACGGTGCCACGAGGCGTGTCTGCACGCTGTTCAATGCGTTCGACAACCGATTCATACTGATTGATGATTTCGGTGCAATGCTTGTTAAATGCCACACCTTCATCAGTAAGAGAAATTGAGCGTGTATGACGATGTAAAAGTTTGGTTCCGACTTTATCTTCGAGCTGCGCCATTTTGCGAGACACCGACGATGGTGTCATGTCTTGGCGACGTGCCACCTCAGAAAAGTTGCCAAATTGTGTGGTCATCAAGAACAGTTTTATTTCCAATAAAGAGACATCGTAATTCACAAGCTTTCTCCTACTTTTATTAGGGCGTGTTGATCTTTCGTGAGTATTTTTTGAACAGTATGGTAAAAAGTTATAATTTGCTTTGTCAAAAGTAAAA
>NZ_CANLBV010000056.1 GCF_947488985.1 uncultured Vibrio sp. | reverse complement strand
TTTGGCGACTAAACCATATCACTTACTACCGTTTTTGTTTTTAGTTCCCGCTAATCCGCGATGAACCTTTTTATTGGATTGTATCCAGAATGCCTTCGCTACTTCCTACTTCCAGCACGCTTGAGGTTCCGAAACCCCAGAGTGATGCAATTTTAAAATATCGCTGGTGGAATCTAGGCACTCATCATTAGTTTGTGGTGCATGCGGCTCAGCTTGAATCGAATATGCGGTGCTGCTGGCCGAAATCGATAGCGTGTATCGGCTGGTGTCGGTGTCGCAAAAAGCGCATGTCCCTGCTGACACAATACTGGCCGCTGCCGATGCATAGTTTCCGGTGTACAGGCTTTCCATCGCCAATTGAATCTTTGTCATGTCGGCCAATGCGGTTGTCCGATGCGCCTTCAGCACATGGTTGGTATAGCTTGGGTAGGCAACAGCGCCGAGGATGCCTACGATGGTGATCGCTAGCAATAATTCGATCAATGTCATCCCTCTAATGCTTAAGTTGTTGCTGTTGCATCTATTTCTTCGAATCATCGCGAGTAGTTTCCTTTCATAGCTCGGCCCATTTTTCTCCGGTGGTAGCATCGGTGCAAGATTAAAAATAGTTGCGTACTGAATTACATAGGAATTTGGGAAATGACTCGCGGGTTTACTTTATTGGAGCTGTTAATCACGGTATCGGTGTTGTCGATACTGATCGCGACAGCTGCCCCAAGTTTCAGTTCCGTGTTAGCGTCGAGCAAGCTAAAAAGACTAGCCCCTGAGGTTCACCACTTTTTAGTAACTGCCAGATCAGAAGCTATCATTCGTAATCAAGATCTCTATGTGCTGTTTTTGGTCTCAGATAGCTTAGGTGATACTGAAAGTTCAGATGGTAATTGGGATATGGTGTTGAGCAGTTCCGCATCTTATGAGCCGGTCAATGTGCTTCTGCAGTTAGACGGTTCCCCATACCAAGATATCGAGGTGTCGTTTAATTTCCTTAATCAACAGTCAATATCAATCGATGGCGTCAGAGGGCGCTTTATTAATGGCAACCTTACCATGGCGTCCGTTAATCGCTTATCAGAGACACTATCAATCAAGGCATCGAGTGTTACCGGTAGGATTCGAATTTGTAGCAGTGATCCTGATGAAAATGGAGGCAATAGCATAGGTCATTATGGTTATGAGATTTGCTAGTCGGGGGATAAAGGGAAGCACATTAGTCGAGATGTTGGTGGCCTCGAGTATAGGGGTAATTGCTATTGGTGCGATCGGCTCGATATTCATAACCAACCAGCGTTTGGCGACAGAGAAAAGCTTAGCCCTCTTGTTATCACAAAACCTGTTCTCTACAACTCAGATGATGAAAGAAGAAATGTGGCGGGCAGGTTACGACGGTGACTCAGGGGAGTCGGTTAAGTTATCGGGAGCGGTCAATACGATTTACACCTACCAATCAAGCGCTGATGAGGTCTATATCGGCTTCGCTTATTTGCAGGAAAGTGCGTCATCGGTGTATCGAAATATTGTTTACCAATTCAAGGACAGTAAGCTTAACTACTGCATTGGCGAATCCACAGAGCTCTTGGCGATCAATGACAAACCGTTTAGTACTATGTCGGGTAATGTCACGATGACGTGCCAAAGTTTGTTTTTTGAACGTCAAATACAGGTCGATGGATTATCGGTTGAGGCTATGGAGCTTTCAAAAGGCAGTTCAACCTCTCAAAGAATCGATATTGAACTCGATGCCTCTTTAGTGAACGCCGACGTGAGTCACAAGGTGATGACTTCGGTTGTTCAGAGGAATTGGCAATGAATCGCTCTCAGCAACAAGGCTTGATCACTTTATTATTGGTCAGCGTGCTGCTGATTGGGGCCTTGATTGCTTCTTTTGGCAGTTTCAGAACTGTTTTTTATCAAATCAAGCGAGCTCAGAATGAAGTGCAGGCAAGGCAAGCACATTGGCGCTCTGAAGGTGGACTAGAGTGTACCTATTCTTATTTGCTTGAGCTGGATAAAACCATTGCCGATATAAAATATTCAAGCACTCGCTCAGCTGACTTCTCGGATTGGTGCTCTCCTTATATCGATGAGACGCAAATAGATATCTCAGATACGGTGAATTCTAGTGTTTATATCATCGCGGCTTCGACCAATCGGCAGCGACTGCTGAAAACGATACAAGAGGCTTCCCAATTTGGCACTGGCGCGATCCAATCCGTTGGTCCGATTGAATTGGTTGGGACATTGAGCTTGAATCCGACGGCAAAACAAGAGCCTATTAGCGGCGACGAGTATGAATGTGTCAGTGTCTCCTTTGCCGATCTTTTCACTTACCAATATGATTCGATGCATGGTGATTCTGGGCAGGCTTTAGGTTTACAGGTTTTGGACCCAAGCGATGATGGCCCGTTTGCCGGTTTCGATGGTGTTTGTCACAGTGATTACAAAACGGAGATCCCGAAGGCGAGCTCTGGCAGCAGCTACTCCATTTACGCGCCCGATCATTATCAGGGCACGAATCCGCTTCCTTTCAAAAAAGACTTCAACCCAGATCCGAACTTAGATCCGTTTTACACCTTCTTTGGTATCGATAAAACGGAGCAAAATATTGTCGACTTATCGCAAGATACTGATCTTTTTAAGCATACCCAGTTAATCAATGCCACTGATTGCGGCACGGAGATCATGAACCATTTTACATCGGGGCAAACGAAGGGGCTGTGGATTGAGGGTAACTGCCATATCAATGCGTCAGTGGCTGCGACAAATAACCCGGCACAACTGTTGGTGGTTCAAGACGGTGTATTCGCTTTGAACGGCGCAATGACGTACAACGGGGTGATTTATCATTTAGTCGACTATCAACAAAGCCATGTTCAAATGCGGGTCGATGACTTTTGGGACAATCTTGCGACGCCAAATGTGTTTACTCCCTATATAAAAGATATAGAAGACACCAGTATCGAGAAAAAAACGGTCGGGATTCAATTCGCCTCTGGTTTACCTTCCGGTGGTCTTATCTTTGATTCTCCTTTTGGTGTCACGACAATTGTTGGTGATATGGACTTAGATTTTCGTGCAGAATCCAATCCGAATGACCCGCCTTCGATCTATCAATGGACGCGAGGATCATGGCGTGATTTTTAAGAACTCAGGTTTTAGCTTAATAGAGGTACTTATCTCTTTTTTGCTGATCGGTATTGCGTCGCTTGGGCTGATTAAGCTGCAGGTCTACGTCGAACAGAAATCAGATTATGCATTGCAGAGTGTTGAAGCTCTGCATTTTGCAGAAAGTCAGCTGGAGTATTATCGAACTCGCGTGTCGGATGTGAGCGGGGCGGTGGGGTTAATTCCTTTTACTTCAATTAATCAAGCGAACTATTGCCTTAATGTCGCCAGTTCAGACCCTTTAATGGGGTTGTCGGGGTCGGGGTACAACATGACTTGTGAGGTGACCAATACGGATGGTGCTTTGTCTGGCGCACTTAAAAACATCACGGTCACGGTTGCATGGCAAGATCGTATGAACAGCCAACAGAGTATCTATCTTGAGACTATGATCTCTAAATACAGTGAATTTAACTGAGCTATCTAAAATGACAGGGTGCTGTTTATCGAGACAGGGTGTTTTTACCTATATAGAAAGTGATCTATTTACCGATATTACAGTGCGCTCACAATCGCACTGGTGCTTGGTCGGTGATTATCATTTCTCAGACATTATTTACGTGCCAGTTACAACTTTGTATGTGAAATGGTATTCTTTATGTTTTTATATTGTTGAGGTGGAATGGCATTTTTGCAAAATATGCCTCCATTTATGTAAAAGTGAATGGAATCTTGTGCTTTTTACCGATGACTTTAATAGAATGTGTGCTAAACCAATAGGCCATGGTTAAAACTTATATTAGGCCTGAACACACAACATCACATATGGAGTTACAATGAGTAACCAAGCGACAAACAAAGCGCCATCAACTGACAAGATCAGTGGTATGGATCGCTTTCTAAACTTCATTGAACGCGCCGGTAACAAAATTCCAGACCCAGCGATTCTATTCTTCTGGGCTCTCGTTATTGTATGGGTAGCATCTGCACTTTTGTCGAACCTTTCATTCGACCTTATCAACCCTCAAACGGGTGCTGCTCTAGAAGTTAATAATCTACTTACTGGTGAAGCGCTTGCGAGCTTCCTAGCGAACATGGTGACCACGTTCACCGGCTTTGCACCTTTAGGCATCGTACTGGTTGCTATGCTAGGTGTTGGCGTTGCTGACTCTTCAGGCTTTATTACTACTGGTCTTAAGAAGATGCTTAACTTCACACCAGCTAAGCTACTTACGCCAATGCTAATCTTGGTTGCTATCGTATCTCACACAGCAGCTGATGCCGGTTACGTTCTCGTTATCCCTCTTGGTGGTATCATCTTCCACGCTGCGGGTCGTCACCCTCTAGCGGGTATTGCAGCAGCGTTTGCTGGTGTATCAGGTGGTTTCTCAGCGAACTTCATTCCTTCTGGTATTGACCCGCTACTGGCTGGTTTCACGCAAACAGCGGCAAACGTTCTTGACCCTGAATACGTGATTAACCCTCTATCGAACATCTTCTTTACTGGTCTATCTTCAGTTCTGATCGTTGCTATCGGTTGGTATGTTACTGAGAAAATTATCGAACCCCGCCTTGCGAACACGCCAGTTGATGAAGATGCAGAAACCGCACCAGACCTAGGTACGTTCACTGCAATCGAATCAAAAGCATTCAAATACGCAGGTTGGGCAATGGTTGCTGGTATTGGCCTGCTTGTTGCGGCTCTAATCCCTGAGAATTCTGCTCTACGTTCTCCTGAAGGTGAGTTAACAGCATTCTCTGCACCAGTAATGAAGTCTATCGTTCCTCTGATCTTCATCCTGTTTATCATCCCAGGTATCGTTTACGGCCGTGTAGCGGGTACATTTAAGAACAGCAATGACGTAATCAAGGCAATGTCTGAGACAATGGCTACGATGGGCGCGTACATTGTAATGTCGTTTTTCTGCGCACAGTTCCTATCGGCATTCGGTCAATCGAATATTGGTACAATGCTGGCTCTTTACGGCGCTGAAGGTCTGAAAGCGATGGATCTTCCAGGTGAAGCAACGGTTGTTGGTATGATTCTACTAACGGCTGCCGTTAACCTTCTGGTTGGTTCAGCTTCAGCTAAGTGGGCTCTTATTGGTCCAATCCTAGTACCTATGCTAATGGTTGTGGGTATCTCTCCTGAGCTATCTCAAGCGGCTTACCGTGTCGGTGATTCAGTGTCTAACATTATCTCTCCACTGATGGTGTTCTTCCCACTGGTTGTTGTTTACTGTCAACGTTACGTTAAGTCGACAGGTATCGGTACTCTAGCTTCGCTAATGATGCCATTCTCGATTGCCATGCTAATCGGTTGGTCTATCTTCTTGCTAGCTTACTGGGCTCTTGGTATCCCACTAGGTATCCAAGCACCTTACACTTACACAATGTAAAATAGGCAAAGCTCTGTAATACACAAAGCTAAGCAAGATAAAATTATTGAAGCCCGCACCGAAATGTGCGGGCTTTTTTATAAGCTACGTGACCAGTTATTTACTACGATCAGTCTTAGGTCAACACGCCCTAGTTGTTGTCCATTTTTACTCAGATTAGGTATGCTTCACCGTATTGCCTTTGCCTTTCAATTTTTATTTTTGGAGTTTCCTTTGTCAGACCATCTATTCAGCCCCCAAGATGAAATCTTCATGCGCCGTGCTATTGAGGTGGCCAAGCAAGCCGAGAGCGAAGGCGAGGTGCCTGTCGGTGCGATACTGGTGAAAGATGGCGAGATTATTTCTGAAGGGTGGAACCGTTCGATAGGCAGCCATGATGCGACGGCTCACGCTGAAATTGAAACCTTGCGTAAAGCGGGTCAAGCCTTGGAAAACTACCGTTTACTCGATACCACCTTGTACGTCACGCTAGAGCCGTGCCCAATGTGTGCCGGGGCTTTGTTACATAGCCGAGTTAAACGCATTGTGTTTGGCGCTCCAGATTTGAAAGCGGGCGCAGCAGGGACGGTGTTAAACCTATTTGAAAGCCAAGCGTCATACCATTATGCCGATGTCGAGCAAGGCTTGTTAGAGCAGGAGTGCCGTGAGCAGTTACAGGCATTTTTCAAGCGTCGTAGGAGAGAGATAAAAGAGCAACGAAAGCAAGAACGTCTATTGGAAGAGCAGCGTTTAGAAGCGGAGATGAAAGCTGGCAACAAGAAATAGCAGCGAGCTTTCGGCACTCTCAATCGCAAGAGTGCCAATCAAACTGACTTGGTAATTACATTTACTATGCAACCATCTGCATAAAAGCACGGTTGCGCCATATTACCTTTTTCTTGTTATTGGACAACATGCGCTTACGGCGGTTTGCCGCAACGGTTTTATCAAGGCGTTTCGATTTTAGTTTGTTCATCATTTGAATGACTTCCTACTTGTCGTCTGACTTTTTAGTTTGGACCAACGATTTAATTATAGTGTTAGTCGTTTGTTTGGCCTGTCGCACGCTTGGCTTATTTAGAAGAGCAGTTCTAAATAAGCCAGCACTACACTGCAACAGAGCGTAATCTTGATTATGGTGTGCCGTTATAAGGTTCGATAGTTACTGCAATATGACATTTGAGCTCTCATCAACACTTTACCTACCTGATTTCTGTATCTCTCTGCGATGAGTGGAGAGTCGAAAAAAGAACAATAAAAAAGAGCAATGCTAAATTGCATTGCTCTTGGTGTATTTACTGCGAGGGCTGAGAGTTGCTGACTGTTGACCCACTAGCGCTAACGGCCGATTCAGCCCCTGAAATCGCTAAAGGAGGGATCACCATCAACCCTTCAAGGCTCGCTTCTTGTTCTTTATTACGCTTATTCACATGGCCGATGATGCTTTGGTAATAACGACGAATGTTCTCTACGTAGTTTCTGGCTTCATCACCACGCGCATACCCATATCGAGTTTGGCTGTAGTACTTCTTCTGCCTCAATAGCGGCAATCGGTCTTTCACATCACCCCAAGCATCAGGATTGCCACCTTGTGCCTTGGTTAAGCGTCGGGCGTCCATCATATGCCCGTAACCGACATTGTATGAGGCTAGAGCAAACCAGATCTTTTCATGCTGAGTGATTGAATCGGGCACTCGCTTGACGATATGACGCAGATATTCGACACCGCCTTGTACCGATTGTTTAGGGTCGAGGCGATTGGTCACGCCGACACTTTTCGCAGTCGGTAGCGTTAACATCATCATGCCTCGTACACCAGTAGGTGAGCGTGCGATAGGGTTCCAGTGTGACTCTTGGTAGGCCAAAGCGGCAATTAAGCGCCAATCAAATTCCTGAGAGTATTTCTGAAACAGTGGTGCCCACTTTGGGAGCTTGCTGTCGAGTGCGCGAATAAAGGCACGCGTATCTACGTAGTCAAAGGTGCCGATGTGGCCGATGTATTTCTCTTCCAGTGTCGCCAGTTCGCCAGACTGTTTTAGGCTACCGAAAAACTCAATCAGTAAAGCATAAAGGCTTTCATCTTCAGACTTTTGTAAATACCAAGAGATAGGTTGGTCTTCGGTAAGCTCAAAGGCTAAAGCCACGTCTGGGTATAAGCGCTGAGCAAGCGACAGTTCGATAGAGTCTGCAACGGTAAATAAACGTTCGCCGATTGATACTTCTTTGAGCAAGTCGTTAATATCGGCATTGCCCGTCGCCTCATAGATGAAGTCATCGTGTGTTTTCTGTAGCTGCTTGAGTGTTGGCTCAAAGTGTGAGTCTTGCACTACAACCAAAGATGGCGCCAACTCATCATTTGATGATGCTTGTTCGGGTTCGGATTGCGCTGTGAGAAATTCATCCTGACGTTCATTTTCAAACTCGATCAGTTGCTCAAGGTTTCTTGGTCGCCATTGACCTTTTTTGTACACAACCTGCTGGCTCACATAGTAATAAGCGGGCGCAGCGCGATAATCGCGGGTCAGTTTGTTGTTTTGCGTCAAGCCAGTCGCGATAAGATCGATTTCACCCTTCTTTAGATCGGGGAATAGACCTGATAAGCGGTAAGCGGGCTTCACCTCAAGCTTGACACCAAGCTCCTTGGCAAACTCACGTGCTAACTCGTAATCCAGACCGGCAGGGCCATCGGGACCGATGTAATAAGAGAGTTGGTTGTTGAGGGTTCCGACACGAAGAACGCCGCGCTCTCGTATCTGCTCAAGTTCACTTTTAGGTTCAGATTCAATCTGGCATCCATTGAGCCCAATGAGAGTGACAGCAAGCAGAAAGTATTTAGACGAAAAGGTGAGCGAAAAATTAGGCATCAAAATGAAATCTCGAAAAGTGGAAGCCCTTTATACCAAACCCCGCAAGGCTGGCAAAGCAGCTTTGATTAAATCGAGATGAAAGTGGTGATAAATGCAGCCAAAGGACCATTTATTCACAAAGATAAAAAAAATGACGCAAACGGTTGCTTTTGGTATTACGTCACAAAAAGAAATGCTTTATAATGCGCTCGCATGAAGAGGTGGGATCGGCATAGGTTTGATAACCTTCGGGATATACTCCTAGGAATAGCTTCGAAGAAAACAGTTAGGTTGTTCCTATAACCCACTGAATTTATTCCAATACTACCTTAATCAACTGCATAAGAGACCTAAGCACATGAGAATTTTGCGTGGCTCCCCAGCTCTATCTGAGTTTCGTGTTAACAAGCTTTTAGAGCTTTGTCGTGAATTAAGCTTACCTGTAACAGGTATTTACGCTGAGTTTGCCCACTTTGCTGATTTAACGGCAGACCTAGATGAGTCTGAAGTTGAGAAGCTAGAAAAGCTACTGACTTACGGTCCAACGATTGAAGAGCATGAACCTGAAGGTTTATTGCTGCTTGCAACGCCACGCCCGGGCACTATCTCGCCTTGGTCTTCAAAATCTACTGATATCGCACACAACTGTGGGCTGACTAAAGTGTCACGTCTAGAGCGCGGTACCGCTTTCTACATTGAAACCTCTGCTGAACTTTCTGCGCTGCAGCTTGTTGAGCTAAAAGCCATTCTGCACGACCGTATGATGGAAGTTGTTTTTACGGACTTCGAATCGGCAGCCGCACTGTTCACTGTTGCTGAGCCTGCTCCTTATGCGGAAGTCGATCTTCTTACTGGCGGACGTAAAGCGCTTGAAGAAGCAAACGTTACCCTAGGTCTTGCACTTGCAGAAGATGAGATCGATTACCTTCTTGAAAGCTTCACTGAGAAGCTAGGTCGTAATCCGACTGACATCGAGCTAATGATGTTTGCACAAGCGAACTCAGAGCACTGTCGTCATAAGATCTTTAACGCGGATTGGACGATTGATGGCGTTAAGCAAGAAAAATCATTGTTCAAGATGATTAAGAACACCTTTGAAACGACACCAGAACACGTACTGTCTGCTTATAAAGATAACGCAGCGGTAATGACGGGCTCTGAAGTCGGTCGTTTCTTCCCAGATCCAGAAACTCGCCAGTACAACTACCACCAAGAGAAAACACACATCTTGATGAAGGTTGAAACGCACAACCACCCAACGGCAATTTCTCCGTGGCCGGGCGCATCAACAGGTTCAGGCGGTGAAATCCGTGATGAAGGCGCGACTGGTATTGGTGGTAAGCCGAAAGCAGGTCTGGTTGCATTCTCTGTATCTAACCTTAAGATCCCGAACTTCGTTCAACCTTGGGAAACGGACTTTGGTAAGCCAAGCCGTATCGTGACTGCTCTGGATATCATGCTTGAAGGTCCTCTTGGTGGCGCGGCATTCAACAACGAATTTGGTCGTCCAAACCTATTAGGTTACTTCCGTACTTACGAAGAGAAAGTAAACTCTCACGCAGGTGAAGAAATACGTGGTTACCACAAGCCAATCATGCTAGCGGGTGGTCTTGGTAACATCCGTGATGATCATGTTCAGAAGAAAGAGATCCCAGTAGGAGCAAGCCTAATCGTTCTTGGTGGTCCTGCGATGAACATCGGCCTTGGTGGCGGTGCGGCATCTTCAATGGATTCAGGTTCTTCTTCTGAAGATCTTGATTTCGCTTCTGTACAACGTGAAAACCCAGAAATGGAGCGTCGTTGTCAGGAAGTAATCGACCGTTGTTGGCAGCTTGGTGATGCGAACCCAATCGCATTCATCCACGATGTGGGCGCGGGTGGTATCTCGAATGCACTTCCTGAGTTAGTAGACGATGGCGAGCGTGGCGGTATCTTCAACCTACGTGACGTGCCAAACGATGAACCGGGCATGAGCCCACTTGAGATCTGGTGTAACGAATCTCAAGAGCGTTACGTAATGGCAGTTGCTGACGAAGACATGGCAACGTTCGACGCAATTTGTAAGCGTGAACGCGCACCATACGCAGTGGTTGGTAAAGCAACGGAAGAGCGTGAACTTAAACTTGAAGATTCACACTTCGACAACACACCAATCGACATGCCAATGGACATCCTATTAGGTAAAACACCTAAGATGCACCGTGACGCGAAAACGCTAAAAGCAAACAACCCAGCGATTGACCGTTCTGGCATCGAGATCAACGAAGCGGTTGACCGTGTTCTTCGCCTACCAACAGTGGCTGAGAAAACATTCCTTATCACTATCGGTGATCGCTCGGTAACTGGCCTTGTTGCTCGTGACCAAATGGTTGGCCCATGGCAGGTTCCTGTTGCTAACTGTGCTGTAACGGCAGCAAGTTACGACTCTTACCACGGTGAGGCAATGTCTCTTGGTGAGCGTACGCCAGTGGCACTGCTAGACTTCGGAGCATCGGCTCGTCTAGCGGTGGGTGAAGCAATCACTAACATCGCAGCGACCAACATCGGCGATATCAAACATATTAAACTGTCGGCGAACTGGATGTCTCCAGCGGGTCACCCAGGTGAAGATGCAGGCCTTTACGAAGCGGTGAAAGCAGTCGGTGAAGAGCTGTGTCCAGCACTGGGTCTAACTATCCCAGTGGGTAAAGACTCAATGTCTATGAAGACTAAATGGGAAGAGAACGGCGAGCAGAAAGAAGTAACGTCTCCGCTATCTCTTGTTATCACTGCATTTACTCGTGTTGAAGATGTTCGTAAGACGATTACGCCTCAGCTTCGCACCCCGAATAACCTTGAAGGCTTAGGCGCTACAAGCTTAGTACTTATCGACCTAGGTAACGGTAAAAACCGTCTAGGTGCAACGGCACTGGCACAAGTTTACAAGCAGCTTGGTGATAAGCCAGCAGACGTAGACAACGCAGCGCAGCTAAAAGGCTTCTACGAAGGCGTTCAAGCTCTTGTGGCTAACGACCAAGTTGTGGCTTACCACGATAAAAGCGATGGTGGTCTATTCGTAACACTGGCTGAAATGGCGTTCGCAGGTCACTGTGGTGTTAATGCAAACATTGAAGCGCTTCTATCTGCATCAGAGGACAGCGAAGACACACTAGCAGCACTATTCAACGAAGAGCTAGGTGCGGTAATCCAGGTTCGTAACGATGATTTAGATGCTGTTCTTTCCACTCTTGCAGCAAACGGTCTAGAAGCGTGTTCACACGTAATCGGTAGCGTTATTGGTGAAGGGGAGGCCTCTGATGAACTAGTGATTAAGTCTGGTGAATCAGTAGTGATTGAACGTAACCGTACTGAGCTACGTACTATCTGGGCTGAGACAACGCATAAGATGCAAGGTCTACGTGATAACCCAGCATGTGCTGACCAAGAGCACGAAGCGAAGAAAGACAACTCAGACCCAGGTCTGAACGTGAAACTAAGCTTCGATGTTAACGAAGATATCGCAGCACCGTTCATAGTTGGCTCTATGATAAATAAAGGCGCTAAGCCTAAGATGGCGATTCTACGTGAGCAGGGTGTTAACTCTCACGTTGAAATGGCAGCAGCATTCGACCGTGCAGGCTTCGAAGCAACGGATATTCACATGAGCGACATCCTAACGGGTCAAGCAGTACTTGAAGAGTACAACGGCCTTGTAGCATGTGGTGGTTTCTCTTACGGTGACGTATTAGGCGCTGGTGAAGGTTGGGCTAAATCGGTTCTGTTTAACGACTCTACTCGTGACCAGTTTGAAAACTTCTTCAAGCGTGAAGATACGTTCTCTCTAGGTGTGTGTAACGGTTGTCAGATGTTGTCTAACCTACGTGAACTTATCCCGGGCGCTGAGTACTGGCCACGTTTCGTTCGCAACGAATCTGAGCGTTTTGAAGCGCGTTTCAGCCTAGTTGAAGTTCAGAAGTCTGATTCTGTATTCTTCAACGGCATGGAAGGTTCTCGTATACCAATCGCGGTTTCTCACGGTGAAGGCCGCGTAGAAGTGCGTGACAACGACCACCTAAACGTAATTGAGAACTCAGGGACGATTGCACTGCGTTACGTTGATAATAACGGTAACCCAACGCAGCAATACCCGAACAACCCGAACGGTTCGCCAAACGCTATCACAGGTCTAACAACGACGGATGGCCGTGTGACGATTATGATGCCTCACCCAGAACGTGTTTTCCGTACGGTGGCAAACTCTTGGTCTCCAGAAGGTTGGGGCGAGAATGGCGCTTGGATGCGTATGTTCCAAAACGCACGTAAGAATGTGGGTTAATTAAAAACGATTTAAACGTTATCGGGAAAATAACCACAAGCGCAGATCGAAAGGTCTGCGCTTTTTTTGATTGGTGGTGAGTGTGGTGTAGGGACCACAGGATAGTGGATGTGCGTATAATAAACTTTTGTCGAGTAGACGACACTTGTTACCAAGTGCCGCCCCTCTAAGAACCGTACGTGCAACTTTCACTGCATACGGCTCAAGCCTCCACTAAGGCATCATTGATACCCAGCAACTTATAACGCAGTCGGGACAGGCTCTTTCCAAGAGTTACAAGCTAACATTTTAGAGGCTTTGTTGCTTAAATCGATGGAACTAAATTAAGAAGCTACGATCTGTTCGGCTACACCCATCAATCGTCGTAGCCTCATGCCTAAACCTCGTTACAAAACAACTAACTGGAAACAATACAATAAAGCCTTAACCAACCGGGCGCGCATGCCATTTCGGTTTGATGAAGAAGCGATAGCCGAGTGGAAGCAAAACAAACAAGGCAAGCGTGGTAGACCTCGTCGATTATGCGACTTAGCCATTACTACCGCACTGATGGTGCAACGTGTTTTCTCTATGCCATTAAGCTGGCTAACATACAGATTGTTTACCCACCCTACACCTGTATAAGCCGCCGGGCTAAGGAAGTTGAGGTTTCATTTAAAACTGAAACCAGAGGTGCAATACAACATCTGGCCATTCATGCTATAGGTCTCAAGGTTTATGGCGAAGGTGAATGGAAGGTCAAGAAGCATGGTACTGATGGGTAGCGCAGAGTCTGGCGTAAGCTGCATATCGCAGTAGATACAAGCACCCACGGAATAGTCGCAGCAGAGCTGAGCTTATCTAACGTAACCGATGCCGAAGTGCTCCCCAACTTACTCAAGCAGACACGTCGTAAAATCCTTGATGTATCAGGTGATGGCGCTTATGACACAAGGAATTGCCATGATGACATACGGTTCAAGCGAGCGGTTCCGCTTATCCCGCCACGAGAAGGGGCAGCCATCTGGGAGCAAGGGCACCCTCGCAATTTAGCAGTAGGTTGCCAGAAGCTCTACGGCTCCAATAAGAAGTGGAAAGAGCGGTAGGGTTATCACAAGCGTTCGCTCTCCGAAACAACCATGTATCGAGTGAAACAGTTATTAGGTGGGAAATTAAGCCTAAGAAATTACAATGCTCAGGTTGGCGAGACTTACGCCATGATCAAAGCACTGAACAAACTTACAGGGCTTGGTATACCTGAAACTCAGTGTATTGTTTAAGAATTGACTAACATGGGGCTATCATGCCTTCTCACTGAATTAAGCAACAAGGCCGTTCATCATACTGACTACCTAGCACTTACCCGAATTGTGGTTTTCAGGAGGAACGTCCTCTCACGATTCTTTTCCCACTCAGCCAAGGGCCAAGTTTCGTTACATTGTCCGAGCCGCTGCTTTATTTAGGCTCGTAGGTTCATCTGGTGATACAGACGGTTCACTCATAAAGCGGTGAACAACGCTTCATACGACTTCAGGTCGCACGGACAAAAACGCGTTAGATCAAAAACTCTAATTCACTTAACTGATATTAGAAAAAATATCTTGAAACCTTAAAGCTGAGAGGTTGATACGGCGATGTTGAGCAATGAATCTTAGACCTCTAATCAGTCACCTTAGCATGGGTGAAGCCTGAAAGTAATAGACTTAGAGGACGTATGAATAATAACCAACAAAAGTCTGATGAGTGTGTTACCTTGGTTGTTCTCCCTACCGCTTAGTAGGGGCTTCTTTTCTTTTCCGAACTCGCATCTCGGCACTCCTTAGTTGCCCTCCTAAGCCTCATAGCAGGCTTTAATTATGTCTATTTCAACCCAAAAGTTAAGAAACATCTTCAAACTCACTAGAATTGAAAATTTCAAAACCAACTACGATGTAACCCATATCGCTCCTTGGCTACCACTTGCTCAGAAAGTGAAACCTGTCATCCCTTCGGCAATTATATATTGCGAAGGTAATTTCGGTGACATTGATGGTAAAACCGCTAATGGGCTAGTGAGGCATTCATTAAGCTATCGTATTCTATCGGTTATTGATAGTGTGTCTGCCGGCTTAGATGCTGGAGAAGTACTTGATAACAAAGCCAATGGAATACCGATCCTTGCCAATGCTGAAGAAGCTATCATTCACGCGGGAAGTATTCCCGATTACTTCATTTTTGGCATTGCGCCATCAAGTGGTTTTTTATCTGACTTAGATAAAAGCATCATTTTAAATGCCATGTCACTAGGAATGAACATCGTAAATGGCTTACATGAATTCCTAACTGATGATCCTCTATTTTTAGAAGCTAGCTTAAAGAATAACGTTCGAATATTCGATACTCGCAAACCCAAAAGTAAAGGCGATCTGAAAACGTTTATCGGGAAAATACACAACGTTAAATGTCCGAGAATTGCTGTAATGGGGACGGATTGCGCGCTAGGAAAACGAACAACAGCAACAATATTAACGAATGAACTGACTAAAAAAGGCCTTAACGTCGTTCTGATTGCCACTGGTCAAACAGGTATTATGCAAGGCGCACAATACTGCGTTGCACTCGATGCTGTCCCTTCACAATTTTGTGCCGGTGAGTTGGAATCTGTCATTGTACAGGCCTATGAAAAAGAAAATCCGGATCTGATAATTATTGAAGGGCAAGGAGCTTTAAGTCACCCTGCGTTTTCAACCAGCGCATTTATCTTACGTGGCAGTTGTCCAGCGGGTGTGATATTGCAACATGCTCCTAAACGTTTATATCGTAGTGATTTTCCTGATTGCCCAATGCCTTCGATTGCCTCAGAAATCAATCTTATCGAAACGTTTTCTAATACCGATGTTATTGGACTAACGCTGAATCATGAAGATATGTCTTTAGATGAAACACGCTGTGTGATAGACAGCTACACTACCGAATTTGGTATACCGGTTACTGATGCATTATCACAGCCTGTCGAACATCTACTGCACATCGTAACGTCAGCCTTCCCTATGATAGCAAGAAAACTGGCCGCAAAAGGGTGAACTACCCTAGATTAGACATTGATTGTGGGAAGATTCACCATAACGCTCAGTTCCTGATTACTCAGCTCTCACTAAAAAATATATCCGTTACACCTGTAACAAAAGCCTTCCTCGGCCACCCTATCATCGCACAAGTTTTTATTGATGCTGGCGCAACAATGTTAGCCGATTCAAGAATCGAAAATCTTCAAAAGATGACTGAATCTGGCATTGCTATCCCTAAAATGCTCATACGTACACCCATGCTAAGTCAAGTGGCGAGCGTAATAAAATACAGTGATATGAGTTTAAATTCTGAAGTTGAAGTAATTCAGAGGCTTTCACATGCAGCGGAACAACAAAATTGCCGTCACGGTATCATTATTATGGTTGAGCTTGGCGATCTCAGAGAAGGTGTGATGCCCCATCATATTATTGATTTTATCCGAGAAGTTATTTCTTTACCAAACATCACGATAAAAGGAATTGGTACGAATTTAGCCTGTCGGTATGGTGTCGCTCCAGATGATCAAAATATGAATATTCTTTCTGAGCTTGCCGATGGAATTGAAGCTACATTTGGGATCAGTCTAGAAATTATTTCAGGGGGTAATTCTGCTTCAATTAACTGGGCTCTTCAGAGAACAGGCTTAACTCGAGTAAATAACCTTCGTATAGGAGAAGCAATTTTTTTAGGCTGTGAGCCTTTAGAGCACGAAAATATCAAAGGCTTACATACGGATGCGGTTTCTTTGACCGCTGAAGTGATTGAATCCAAGACTAAACCGACTTTGCCTTGGGGGAGTCGTGGGTCAAATGCTTTTGGTGAAAAAGAAAGCCTTCAAGATAGAGGGGAGGTCTCACAAGCTATTGTAGCATTAGGCCGCCAAGATGTTTGTGTCAGCGGGCTTAAGGCTCCGAATGGGATTAAGATCATGTCTTCAACCAGTGATCATCTTGTCCTTGAATCCTCACGAAAACCACTATTTGTAGGGGAAAAAGTCACATTCGGTTTAGATTACAGTGCGCTCTTATCTTCTATGTCTTCACGTTATATCAATAAATATTGTAAGGCACCTAAAGGGAGAAGAAAGCAAGAAGGAACGCATAATGCTACGAACAGCAGTAATTATTTCCGTCAGTGTCATGCTTAACGGTTGTCAGATAAGCCCAATGAAATCTAGTGGGCTTGCCGATTATAGAGCGACGGTTATCTCAAGCCAACTGCCACAAGAGTTAGGCTCAATCACACTCGTAAATGCACAGTCAGAAGGCAATAGTGTCACTCTTGTTTTCGTAAAAAAGAAAACGTTGAATATGGACAGCTTAGTAGAAAAAGTCGCTGTTAGTTTTTGTGACAACATCGAAATAAGACCACTGTTAGAGAGTGGGATCTCTTATCGAATCATTACCTTAGGAAAAAATGAGAAAGTAGAAAGCCTTAACGTCATTTCTCTAGCTAACTGCTCTAATTGAATGCTTTGCAGTCGAATGGATAAAAGCCAATACGAGTTGTTCAATGTACTTAATGACATTATTTTATTGAAGTTTGACCGTCTTACGCCTTGGGAAAAAAACTTTATCACGGACCTACACCACAAAGCTTTAACTAAGCAGGTCATTTCAACTAAACAAGAACAACTTGTATTGAAAATTTCAATGAGAGCTCACAAGTCAAAGAAAAAAAACGCACATTCCAAGATTTAATTTAAGACTGTGTATACCTAATCTGTTCAAGGCCCTATAAACCTTGGACAGATTAGTAGTATTTGCACTTAACGTATTGAAAATAATCAAGTGTAGAGGTGTGGGTAATAACTTTCAGCGTAATGGCAATTGAAACACCTAAGTATTTAGGTTCCTTTTCGATTAACACTCAGTACCTTCTGAAAGCAACAATGCATCTTCTAATTCAACCCCAAGATAGCGGATTGTATTATCTACCTTGGTATGACCAAGTAGTAGCTGCACCGCTCGGATATTTTTCGTCTTGCTAAAAACCATCATGATGACCTCCTTATTTATTTGGTCATCACGATTGTAGTTAGAAGGAGATGGACAAATCTGAGTTAAGTTGCCAGCCAGTAAGGATTTTGACATTTCTGAGTTACGAATTCCCCCGACCAGAAACTACCCCCATTTGTTTACGCGCGTTAACCGTATAAAGGAAATTACGCAGCGTTTTTTTGGTATCGACTTTGTGCTTCATCAAGAAGGCGATGAGCGGCATGCTCATCTTTATAACCGTCTAGCTTAACCGTTTTACGCCCCTCTGGTAATTGTTTGTAAACACTATAAAACGCGTAAATGCGAGCGAGTTCAGCCTTAGGTAAATCATGAATTGAATTGATCTCGGCGTAGGTTGGGTCAATATCTTCTGTTGGTACTGCGATGAATTTTTCATCCTTTTCACCACCATCCATCATATCAATATAGCCAATGACCTTAATATCGATATAAGTTGCTGGTAATAAAGGCTCACGGGTGATCACGAGGACATCAGAAGCCGCACCATCATCGGCCAGAGTATCTTCAATATAGCCATAATTAGCTGGGTAGCTCACTGGCATAGATTGGAAGTGCTTTACTTTTAAGCGTCCCTGTTCGTCGAAACTATAGCGCGTGATGCTCCCAGCAGGGATCTCAACTTTCATTGTATATTTCATTGTTTGATATTACTCATTTATAAGTAGGCAATGTTCAAAAGGTATGTTTATTTTGACTGAAGTATCCAGTTCAATGCTTTCAGGGTGATGGATAGGAATGTCGACCTCTGCACCCACGTGGATGTTGATGCGCCAATGACTCCCTTCAAAACTCGATTTCACAACTCGACCCGATAGAACACTTTCACTGTTACCGTCATCGGCTGCGAAACTTAATCCTGAACTGCGTAGCCATAGGTGATTGCTTACCTTACCTAGCTTTGAAGAAGGCTTGGCCTTTAGATATTGACCTCGAAAATATACACTTGCGACCTTCTCAATAGGGTCCGCATTAATGCTCTCTACTGGCAGCTTGCAGTCAAAACCAGCAAGTGATGCAATCCAAGGAGAGTTGGGGGCAGAAAACAAAGCCTCAGGAGAGTCTATTTGCTCAATCTCACCGTCTTTCATAACAATAATTTTATCTGCAAACGCACAGGCTTCTAATGGGTCATGGGTGACATATAACACCGTTTTATTCAGTTTTTTAAATAACTTAGAAAACTCGTTTCGCATCTCAGCTCTGAGCTGAATATCGAGGTTAGACAAAGGTTCATCAAACAGCAATACATCTGGATTTGTAGCGATGGCACGCGCAATAGAGACTCGTTGTGCTTGCCCTCCAGATAACTCTCGCGGGTAACGATCGGCATACTGAGTAATCTGAAGTAGCTCTAGCATTTCGTTCACTCGGCGCTGACGGTCATCCTTCTTCATGCGATTTAACCCATAACCGATGATGTCACTCACCTTCATATGAGGCCACAATGCATAATCCTGAAACACCATATTCATTCGGCGATGCTCTGGCGGAAAGGCAAGAGGGCCATCTGTAACCACTTCATCTTGCAAACTCACTGTGCCACTCGCAGGAGTATCAATACCAGCTATGATTTTCAGCAAAGAAGATTTTCCAGACCCAGATGGGCCAACAATACAATAAACTTGCCCCTCTTCAAGTGAGAAAGAAACGTCTTTTAATATATCTTGCTTACCGATGGTGCGATAAACGTTACTGCAGCCTAAAAAGGCAGATGGGCTAGCAGTTAAAGAATTCAACATATCTCGTTACTCTTTAATTAAATGACTAAAATGACGACGCAGTAGTGTGTTACAAGCAGCAATGATAATAGCGGCGACCGAACCTGCGACAAAAACAGCGGCGGTAGAAATGCCGTATTCACCAGAGTCAAACTGCGCACTGACGAAAGGTGCAAGCATTTCAAATCTAGCCGGTCGCAACATGGAGTTAATCGCTAATTCAAAAATGCTTGAACCAAAGCCTGAAAGTGTCGCTGAAATCAATGCGGTTAATACGAGCGGCATAACAATGGTATACAGTCGGCGTAATAAACCTGCCCCTTGTAAACGCGCCGCGTTTAATTGACTAATAGGTACTTGAGCCATTGCGCCCATCAAGATTCGCACCGCTACAGGGACCGATGTAGCCGTCGACGCCAGTACCAATAGCTCAGGCTTTCCATACAAATTAAGGCCCAAAGATGAAAGCAGTGGCGAGTTCCATACAAAAATGAACCCCACCCCCAAAATGACACCTGGAATCGCCATAGACAAGGTGCAAGCAGTATCAATGATTCGGTTCATACCATTGCTTGTAAAGGTCAATAAATAAGCGGCTAAGAAGGCCAGTATCGCGCTTAAAATGGAAGACTGTCCTGCAATGACTAATGCATTTTTTAAACCTTCACCAAATTGAGAGCGACTGTGAAATAGGTTGATGTAATTATCAAAGCCAAAATTGCCAAGGAAAAAGCCATTCCAAAGCTGATCCATAAACGAAACCATCAAGCTGGTTCCAATTGGAATGCCCACCGCAATGAACAGAAAACTCCATACCACACTCGCAAGCAATTTAGCCCTTGGGGCAACAGGCGTGTTTTGCACCTCTGTTTGGCTGGATAAAAACTGGTAAGGTCTAGCACGCAATATCCAGAAGTAAGCGAATAAAGCGACAAACATGATAATGGCTAAGTACGTCGCTAATATGCCCGCTAAATCGAAGCGAATTGGAGAGTGATTAATTGCGGCGTAAATCGTATACGGTAACGTAGGGTATCGATAACTTGTTGCCATTGCAGCAGGCAGCCCAAAATCACCGATGGTATCGATGAAAACCAACACAATGCCAGAAAGGAGTGCAGGCAATAACAGAGGCATACGTATCGTAAGGAAGACCTGCCACGCTGGGCGACCACATAACCGTCCTGAAAGGCTCAAGTTCCTCATGCTCCACTGCAGCGCAGCAGACATAGCAAGGTAGGCCAGCGGGAAATTTTTCATCGCCATAATGAAGATAAGCCCATTAGGATTAAACACCATATCGGCAACGAATGACGATCCTGTTAGCTGCGTCGCTATTCCTGAACGGCTGGCAAATAACACCCAACCTTGTGCAATCACAAAAGAAGGTATGATTAAAATACACCACACGGCAAGGTCAACATATCGGCTTCCAGGGAAGCGGTACGAGTGTCGAGCTATAGCCAACATCGCGCCCATTAGGCCGCCAAGGACCCCCGCCCCAACTGATAAATAAAGACTGTTTGTTAACGACGCCATCCACAAGCGACGTTTGAATATTTCATCAAGTCCAACTGCGTCAGATCCCACTTCTATCCATTGCAATACGGGTTGCAGTACCACCATAAACATTGGTAATAAGACAAGACCTGCAAGAATAAACAAAATGAAAGCACCCAACATTTTATCGGGAGAGAAACGCTGGTTAAATTTAATTTTTTTCGGGCTTATAAGCGGTGCAATTGGCACCGTCTTTGTATCAGAATTAGATAACATCATTAGTTAATCGCGTTGTCAGCAAACCAGCTTTTAATCGCTTCATCATTTTCGTAAGCAAACTCAACTGGAGTAAAATTGTATTGAACCTTAGGACCTGGTCCATATGGCACTTCGCTGGCTTGTGTTACCGTCGGTCTAAACACACCATCACTACCGCCGTTATCCGCTAAGAACTGTTGTCCTTTCTCACTGAGCATCCACTCTGAAAACGCTTGAGTTGCTTCTTTGTGCTGAGTTTTAGCCTGAATACCAAAAGCACGGACAGTTGCTGGGCTGCCTGTTTCAGGCCAGATGATGTCGAAATCGGCACCTTGTTCAACAAATGTATAAGCTTGTTGGGAGGTCAATAACGCTACTTCTATCTCGCCTGATTGTAGTGCTCGACCAGTTGGACCATTAGTACGGAAAATTCGCAATCCATTATCAAACGCCTGTGAAAATAGATCTTTCGCTTTGTCTTCCCCTAATTGATGAAAAAGACCTGCTACACAAGGGTAAGCAGGCGCTGCAATCGATGGATCAGCCATACCGACCACGCCTTTTAGCTCTGGCTTAACAATGTCTTGGTATCCATTGATCTCAACATCATTATCTTTGCGCTTGACGATCACACACGCAGAAGAAATGCCAACGGGGTAAAATCCACTATTACTTGGCACGATAGCGCGTGCCTCATCCGTAAGGTTTTTAGCATTCTCAATAGTAAGGTGTTTTTTTAGATCGCCAGTAACGTTTAGGGAATGAAGGGTATTATCACCGTTAAACAGTATTAAGTCCCATTGTGGGTTACTGCGTTCTGCCGCGATACGTGCAATAAGGTTTCCACCAGACATTTTAACAACATCAAGCTCGTAACCTGTGTCTTTCGTAAATTGGTCACCAATAATCTCTTCAAAATCATTAGTATAAAGAACTGGGGCGGCAATAACTTGTGCTCCAAATGCCGCCGATAATGCTAGTGTGATGAGTTTTGGTTTGCTCATTTTAAACAGCCTTGTCGTCATTGATTCAAGTGAATGGTTTTGTTTTTCACGTTTCCGGAAGTTCATTCTATGAGTTGAATGCGACAAAACAATGATACTTTTAGTCATAACTGAAAGGACTAAAAGTTGAAGGTTGTGTAATCATTTCGTCATGAACAACGGTCACAATACTGCGCAACTTTGGGCTAACCTACGAGCGAGACTTGAATACTACCTCTTTTTCACACATGCTCTCTTTTGTCTATTCTGTTAAGCACGGTAGCTTTTCGGAAGCCGCTCGTCAGATTGGGATATCGGCTTCAGCAGTCAGCAAAAATGTCTCGAGATTAGAACAATCTTACGGTGTCAGATTGATTCGAAGAACAACACGTAGCCTGGTTCCTACCGATTTAGGTGTCCAGGTATTTGAAAAACTCGAAGCTATATTATTTGAACTTGAGAATGTTGAGAACGATATTCAAGATTCGATTAATACACCTAGAGGCAATATAAGTATCAAGCTACCTAGAGTGTATGGAGGTCGCTATATTGTGCCACTGTTGCACAAATTTGCCGAACAGCACCCAGCCCTTAATTTCGACATTATTTTGGATGATCGTCCAACAAATCTCATTGAAGAAAGGTTTGACCTAGCGGTGCATATTGGTGAACTTTCAGACAGCAACTTTATCGCCAGAAAGCTCGATGAAGAGCAACTCATGACCTGCGCATCACCTGACTACATTAAATCAAATGGAACACCTAAAAATCCCGATGAATTAGCCCAGCATCAGTGCTTGATCTTACGTTCCCAAGTCACGGGCATGCCTGAAAAATGGCAATTCAAAATAGAAAATAAAACGCAGTCAATTGACTTGAAGAGCCGATTTATTATTAATGAAGGGATGGCGTTAGTTAGGGGGGCAGACAAAGGAATGGGAATCGTTCAGCTTCCCAAAAATATGTTAGGACGTTCAATAGAGGCCAATCGTGTCACCGTGATTCTTGAAGAGTTTCAACCACCAGCAACGCCAATTCACCTTATCTATGCAGACAGCAACCAGCCAAACCGCATAAAAGTCTTAATTGAGTACTTGTTATCCCACCGTGATTATATAAGCATATAAGGCTATTCTACCTGGGGGTGCTCAACCTCGGTGCCGTATTAATCATCCTATACTAGGGCCAGGGTGAGATCGTGAACGATTTTTAATCAAAATTATGATCGATTTGACGATCACATTTAGCTGTGATCTTATACTGCCTTTTTAGGGAGAGCATCATGCACATTGACCACTTCAAAGAACATTTTCAAACGATTATCGACCAGCGCCAAAGTGAAAAGGTCACATATTGCCTGTTTGAAGTCCTTTTTGGCTCGCTATGTTCGGTGATTGCAGGCGCAAAAGGTTGGTTTAATATTCGTGAATACATTCTTGGTCATCATGATTGGTTCAAGCGTAATAATTTGTTTTTGAATGGTATTCCTGCTGATGACACGATAGCTCGTATCATCTCTACCATTGAACCTGAGCAGTTCCATGAGTGCTTCATTAACTGGATGTCATCAATACATACTCTTACCGAAGGTCAAGTAATTGCGATAGATGGCAAAACACTTCGAGGCTCTTACAATCGTGAAGACAGAGCGAGCACCATTCATATGATTAGTGCTTATGCATCGTCAAATAAGCTCGTGTTGGGACAGCTGAAAACCGAAGAAAAAAGCAATGAAATTACAGCAATCCCTGAACTGATAAAGATGCTTGATATCAATGGTTCCTAGTCACCATTGATGCAATGGCCTGCCAAACCAAAATTGCCAAAACCATTGTAGAGCAAGGTGGGGACTACTTGCTTGCCGTAAAGAGCAACCAAGGGGAACTCCGTCAAGCAATAGAAAAGGCGTTCTCTTCTCAGCGATCTAATGTGGTTGCTGACATCTCTCCCGAGCAAGGACACGGCCGTATAGAGTCTCGCCAATGCTATGTTTTTGATAGTACGAAACTTGAAGGTAACTTCTCTCGCTGGAAAGGCTTGCAGAGCATTGTTATGGTTGAAAACTTTCGTCTTGATAAAGGCAAATCTGTCGCTCTAGAGTACCGTTATTACATCAGTTCTAAAAAGCTTAGTGGAGAGCAAGCTGCGATGGCAGTCAGAGAACATTGGGGTATAGAATCAATGCACTGGGTGCTTGATGTAACCATGAATGAAGACGCGTGCCAGATATACAAAGATCACGGTGCAGAGAATCTATCATGCTTAAATCATATGAGTTTGAATATGCTCCGAGAAGAGCCAACCAAGCTAAGCATTGTAGGGAAGCAAAAGCGATGCATGATGAATACATCCATGCTAGAGGTAGTATTGAGTGCTGGTTTTAATCAGGAGGTGAAAAACTAGGCACTCATGCGGTCGCCCTGGAGATATACCCGTTCAACTTGAAGATGCAGGCTTGAGAACTTGAAAGTTATCATTAATTCGAGATGCCAAAGAGCCTGCACTCTCTGGAAGAGTCACAGTAAAAAATTGCTCTATTGCCGCCTTGAAATCCCGTTTACTTTTGAAGTAAACGTTGTTC
>NZ_CANLBV010000055.1 GCF_947488985.1 uncultured Vibrio sp. | reverse complement strand
GAAGTACACCTAAACCCAGAAAGAGAAGCTGCTTAATAAGTAAGCAAATGATGACAACTACCTTGAAAAACGCCGCACCTATAGCCCTAGCTTAATATTAATAAAATTAATGTGACTCCCGTTCCAATTTTCACTCAAAAGCACATCCATACTAAAATACAAAAAAAACCTTTAAAAACAACAGGTAATAAGATTAAACCATTAGTACATTAAATTTGTGTACGAATTTTCCTACTATGCAATTCACCGGTTACAGAGGATAATCTTGTAAATTCAAGTACAACAAATAAATCCAACTTGAACCTTAACCTCAAGGAATCTATCTATGATGATCAAAAAGCCACTAGCCGTATTAATCGGTGGTCTTTTAGCCAACATCCCTCTAGCCAATGCTCTAAATGCTCCAGGCGCACCCACTATTGGCTGGGGTGATTATAAATATGCCATGGTCGAAGTCTCTCAAACAGCCATAGCCTACTCAGAACTGATTGGCACGCGTAAAGAAGCCGTAGACGTCACCGTTACATGGGATGTTTGGTCTGGCGATCCAGCAACAGAGTCACATATCTATATTGATGGTGAAAAGATCTGGAGCGGTGACGGTACAGCCACAGAAGCAACGTTCCAAATCGCTAAAGGTGGCAAGTACCAAATGTATGTCGAGCTTTGTAATGAAGCGGGCTGTACCCGAAACACTGAGGCAAAAGAAATCATTGTTGCAGATACTGACGGTTCGCACATGGAGCCACTGGAAGCTAAGTTCCTAGAGAACAATAAGCCGTATGACAACACCTCAAACAGCGTGGTTTCAACCTACTTCGTTGAGTGGTCTGACTACGAGCGTAGCTACCCTCTCGATCACGTGCCACACACAAATTTGACCCATCTTATTTATGCCTTTATTCCAATTTGTGGTGGCGAAGGCATCAACGACAGTGTTAAAGAGATCTCGGGGAGTTTTGAAGCCCTGCAACGCGCATGTAAAGGTACACCGGACTTCTCCCTCGCGATTCACGATGCATGGGCTGCCTTACAAATGCCAAAAGAAGGCGCTTCCGATTGGAGTGACCCATACAAAGGCAACTTTGCCCAGATGATGGCAATGAAGCAAGCAAACCCAGATCTCAAGATCGTCCCATCGATTGGTGGCTGGACACTGTCTGACCCATTCTACTTTATGCACGACGATGCAAAACGCCATACTTTCGTTGAATCAGTTCGTGAATTCTTACTGACTTGGAAGTTCTTTGATGGTGTTGATATTGACTGGGAATACCCAGGTGGTGGCGGTGCTCACCCAACTCTAGGCTCACCAGCTGATGGCGAATTATACGTCACATTAATGAAAGAGCTGCGCGAGATGATGGATGAGTTAGAAGCAGAGACAGGCCGTGAATTCGAGCTTTCTTCTGCCGTGCATACCTCATCCGTCAAACTGGGCGTCATCGATTTTAAAGAGGCGCAGCAATACATGGATTACATCTATGTGATGAGCTACGACATGTACGGCGCTTTCGATCTCGAGAACCTTGGTCACCAATCTGGTATTTACCAACCAGAGCATGAGGTACCGAGTGACTTCAACCTTGATGAAGGGGTACAGCACCTGATCAGCACAGGGGTTGATCGCCGTCGCATCATTGCGGGTGTACCAAAGTATGGTCGTGGTTGGACGGGTGTTCACGACTTCACCAATGACAACCCAATGTCTGGCCGTGCAACTGGCGCAATCAAAGGCACATGGGACACAGGTGTGGTCGACTACCGTGATATTCGCAACAACCGCAGCGGTGGCACATGGGAAGAGCGCTGGGACGATGCAGCAAAAGCGTCATATCTATGGAATCCGGTCAGCAAAGAACTGATCACCTTCGACAATGAACGTGCCGTGATGGAGAAAGGTAAATACGTTCAAGCGAACGGTCTTGGTGGCCTAATGTCGTGGGAAATTGATGGCGATAATGGTGATGTGCTTAACGCCATGCATGAATCACTGGGCCATGGCGGTGATCAACCACCAGTAAACAAGCCACCAGTAGCTAATGCAGGTATGGATCAGCAAGTTTATGGCCCACTAGAAGTGCTGCTGGATGGCTCAGCATCACACGATCCTGAAGGTGAGACCATTAGCTACAAATGGTCACAAACAGGTGGTGATCAGGTTGAAATTTTAAACGATGATCAAGCGAAAGCGACCATTTTTGTGCCTGCCGTCGATGTAGATACCAACTACACCTTCTCCCTTCAAGTCCAAGACCCAGAAGGGTTAACTGGCGTCGATTCAACCACAGTGACCAACCTAGCCGAAGAGCCTGAAAACCTGCCGCCAGAAGTCACGCTACCAGCGTCTATCTCTGTCGATTCAGATACGCAATTCTCTATCACTGTACAAGCTAAAGACCCGGAAGGTGAGCCTCTCAGCTACGCATGGGATTACCCAGCAAACTTTACCTTGGTCAGTGGACAAGACAGCAGCCGCGTAACACTTAAAGCACCGAAGACAGAAGTCGACCTGAACGACGTAGTCAGCGTTTTAGTGTCTGACGGGGAGTTGGATACCAGTGCATCGACCCAAGTAACTGTGATAGGCAAAAAAGATACGCCAGAAAATCCGGACAAAGTCACTCCATTTATCCCTGGTGAAACCCAAGTGAGCAACGGCGACATCGTGTCTTACCAAGGTGAATGCTTCATCGCGAAAAATAACCCAGGCGTGTGGGAAACACCAAGTGCCGGTTCATGGTTTTGGGATGTAACGGACTGTGAAGGTGAGAACCCAGGTGAGAACCCAGGTGAGAACCCAGGTGAGAACCCAGGTGAGAACCCAGGTGAGAACCCAGGCGAGAACCCAGGCAATGTGACCCCATTTATTCCTGGTGAAACCAAAGTAAGCAACGGTGACATGGTTTCTTACGGTGGTGAGTGTTTCATTGCAAAGAACAACCCGGGCGTTTGGGAAACACCAACCGCATCAAGCTGGTTCTGGACGGCTTCAAACTGTCCTGAATAACACTTAAAAAAAAAAGGAAAGCTAGGTTCTAGCATCGTTTAGAACCTAGCGTCATCCTAAATATTTAGTACAAAATAATATAGGGCATATATGCGCAAAATAAATTTAATAGCTGCAGCAATCGCAAGTGCTATTTTTAGTGGGCAGTTGTACGCTGAGACCACCCCTTTTGTTCCCGGTGAAACAAAAGTAGGTAACGGCGATATCGTCTCTTTCAACGGTGAGTGTTTCATTGCCAAAAATAACCCAGGCGTATGGGAAACACCAAGTGCCGGTTCATGGTTTTGGGATGTAACGAACTGTGATGACAATGGTGAGAACCCAGGTGAGAACCCAGGTGAGAACCCAGGTGAGAACCCAGGTGAGAACCCAGGTGAGAACCCAGGCGAGAACCCAGGCGAGAACCCAGGCAATGTGACCCCGTTTATCCCTGGTGAAACCAAAGTAAGCAACGGTGACATGGTTTCTTATGGTGGTGAGTGTTTCATTGCCAAAAATAACCCAGGCGTATGGGAAACACCAAGTGCAAGTTCATGGTTCTGGGATCTAACAGAATGCCCAGATGATGGTGGGGCGCCTATTGACCCTATCGAGCCAGCATTAACTGTTATTTCTCCTAGTAATGGTCAACTCATCCAAATGGATAAGCAGACCACTATTGTCGCTGAAGTGGAAGGCGACGAAAGTGCAAAAGTCGAGTTTTGGATTAATAACGCAAAATTGGCTGAGCAACAAGTTAACCCTAGTGAAAGGCTCTACTCACAAACTTGGACACCAAGCGAAATAGGTAATGTAAGTATTAACATTATCGTGTTGGATAAAAATGGCCAATCATTAATTGAGCAATCCGTAGCCGTAACTGTCGATGAAGAGCAAGGTTCAATCGCACCAGAGGTTCGATTTAATACACCTCAACCGGGTTCAGTATTTGAAAAGGATGAAGTAGTCTCCATTTCTGTTCAAGCAACCGATAAAGACGATGATCTATCAAGTATTGTTATTAAAGCAAACAACCAGCAAGTGTGTGATTTTGATGCTACCACTACTGACCTGTTTGCTTGTGATTGGCAAGCAACTCAAGCAGGCAACATTATACTTGAGTCTATCGCTACCAATTCACAGAACCTTTCTTCCCGAGCAACCGTGCAAATTACCGTCAACGACGCGGTTGAACCACCACCAGTAACTCCACCAGGTGAACTTTGTGAAGACTTTAATGTCTACCCAGATTGGACACAGGATGGTTTCGCGAACCAAGGCGATATCATGGTCAACGATAACATCGCTTATGAAGCCAAATACTGGACAAAGTCTGTACCAGGAAGCGATGACGCTTGGGTGCACCACCTAAACTGTGACGGTTCTGATCCGGGCACCGCTCCCGTACTTTCACTGCCAAATCCAATGGATCCGGTCAGATTGGAAGTGCACGGTTGGCCAAACCATTTTGTTGCTGCAAGCCCTTCTTCTCAAGCCCCTGCAACACAACAGTTCGATACGCTCAACAGTGATGAACTGGCAGACAATAGTCAATTAACCCGTGCTTTCGTCGCACTGATTGAAGCATCCGAGCAAGCTGATAGCTCAAGCCTGATTCTCAACAGTGATGTGCTTGATCTTGCTGCGGCTAACGAGATTGCATTGACTCAATCAATCGCGGTTAAACAGACCTTAATTGCCGCGATAGACGCAACCGGTGCTGCCATTGACCTAGATGACGTCAATGCGCTAACGGATGATGTAAAAGGCTGGGCTCAAGCTCAAAACCTTATCATCTCAACACTGGCACCCAATGCTGCTTTTGGTTGGACGTTGAGTATTGGTGATTTTGCTTACGATACCCACTCTGGCCGTCGTTCTGTATGGGATGCAGCATCAAGTGCAACCGCAGATTTACTGAGCAAACTTGAACTGTACAAAGCAGGCTCAGGTACAGAGGCAAGCTTTGTTGCGTTTACTAAATCAAGTCAAACGAATGCACTGTCTGACGATCAGTGGCACAATGCTTTAGAGTATGTCAAACAAGTTACTGATTATGTTAAGACACCGGCTTTGATGTCTGATATTCCAACAGCACAAGCCGCAAGCTACTTCATGGGCGACACTATTGGTCAAAGCCATATCCGTAAGGCAGCTTACAGCAATGTCTTCGCCGTATTGTTTGATACTGATAGCTCAGACTTAACAGCGAAGATCGCTCGTTACCAAAATGCTACGGTACCACTTTACTACGACGGTGAAGATGTCAACGACGGACCATTAACGGTGATCGACTCACTAAACCGTGAACTGGCTGCCGCTGAAACTGTGATGGACAACGAGGCCTTCCTTTTCGAAACACCTTCGTCTACTTGGATCCCATCGACGGTTTACAAATGGGCTGATTTCTTAGATGGCCTAAACGCGATGCACAACGTGGGTGTCGCGGGCAACAAGTTCTGGCTGCTTGATGAAAATGAGGACGATGCTACCAACACGATTTATGCCAAAGTTGCGATTGCAGCCTTCCTTGCTCAAAGTATGCAAGAAACCATTCGTTACAACGCCTGTGACGAAAACAACTGGTCTGAAACACGCTGGGGTGCACCTACTGATTACCCAATGTCAGCAAGTTGTGGTCAGCTGGGGCAACAATACGCAGACTATGGTGTAAACCCTATCTCAGGCTTGGACCACGCATACTCTTGTCCTCGTGACGACAAAATGGAAGTAAGTGCATTAACTCACTCTCAATGGTATGGCGCTCCGGCTCCGGTATTCGCCGCACCCGACTCAGTACTTGCTGAGCAAGGTCTATTAGTCAATGGTGCAGTAGGACGCTGGTCAAACAATGGCCACTGTAATGATGTTCCAGAAGCGATTGATACCTCGAAGCAAGTTTGGGAACGTGACGAATGTAAAGTCTACGAAGGCCAGAAGGCTGGTGGATGGATATGGGATGGCAGCAGCCAAGAAAGCGTTCAAGGCTGTGGCTGGTGGGGCCGTGGGGTAATCCAAACCACAGGTCGTCAAAACTTCGGTACGCTTAACCACTACATGGGCCGCTCACACGTAGACCCAGATACCATCGGAACAACGGTAGATGGTGTCGTAGTAGAAGCGCCACCTGAAAACCCACTGTATGCCGATTTAGACTTCTGTTCGAACCCTGGGTTGATCTGTAGCTCAGAAGAAAACAAAGAAATCAAATGGATTGCTGGCCTATTCTACTGGGTAACCTCTGTACAGGCCTTCCCAGATGATTCAGGTCGATACCCATGGAACTACCATGAAGAGCTGAAAAAGTATGTCGATGGTGGCCTAAAAGGCAATCAATTTATCGATGATGTGTCAGGTATCGTTAACCGTGGCTGTCCTGATCTAACCTGTGACACTGGTGATGTACATAACGTTGAAGAGCGTCGTGCTAACTTTAAACTAGTGTTAGAAAAGCTCGGTCTTAATCCGCAATAATCTTAACGGGCTATCATACTAGTCAGCTATCAAAGATAAGCAGTAATCAGAGATAAGTATCTCACTCAACAATCCTAGTCAGTCCTCGCTGGCTAGGATTTTTTATCGTTACTATAAAATATAACCAAACCCTAAAATGTAACCAAATGTTCGAATGTGACGACTATTGAGTTATTATAAGACAAATATGACTATGCTTTATAAAAAACAAAAAGGCATAATCCAATATGAACATCCCTCACTCAATAACAAAAACAACACTACTTATTAGCGCTTTGCTCTCAGGTTCAGCCGTTGCATCATTAAACATGCACGATGCGTCTGAGAATCGTGGTATCCCTGCTGATTACGCTCAATTTGAGTCCATTTTGTCTCAATCAAAACTGCAAATCTCTGAGCCGCACGGCAAAAAGGGCAATCAAATCCAAGTTGCCGAAGACAGCAACTTTGCGGGTATTGTGAATCAATATTTCTACGTCGATAAAGAAACAGAAAATTTCGTATTCAAAATGTTTGGCGATCATCGCCGCGCAGAGCTTCGTGTACATGAAAACTTCAAAACCGACGATGCTAATACCTTCCACCGCCTCACAGCTAAGTTTGAGCCTGTAAATCCAGAATTGTCGATGAAAGACTCTCAAATCACGCAAAATGAGATCACCTATCTACAAGCACACAACAAAGGCGTCAAAGCCGACGGCACCGATGGTATTCCGCACCCGCTACTACGCGTAGTATGGAAACAAGATGCGAAAGGTGTTAAAGGTCACTACTGGGCAATCATCAAAGATAACGCTTTGGTCTGTAAAGGTGATCGTGGTGCCGAGAACATTGGTAAGCCAGCTTGTGCTCCAGAAAATGCGTACAAACACTATGACCTAGGCAAAGCCGTTGTAGGCCAACAAGTCGAGTTTGACATCATTATGGGCAACAACACCCTGGCGATTAATGTCGATGGTGAACAGCAAGTTGACCACAATATTGATTACTGGAGCCACTTACTAAGCTACTACAAAGCGGGGGTTTACAATCAATTCTCAGACGGTGAAAGCCACGCTGAATTCTCTAAAATTGAGTACGTTGTCGAGTCAAAATAAAGGCCTTCGACCACTGAATCATCGCTGATTTAGCCCGTTGATTAAAGCTGTCTAAGCTCGGTTCACTTTTCCAAGTGAACCGAGTTTTTTATATTTAAACGAGGTGTTGTTAATAACGGCATACCGCCCTCTTGAGGCTTTAATGGTTTCCACCCTACCGGGAGCCAAACAAGCCTCAATTTTCCTTTCTACTTTCTACTTTCTACTTTCTACTTTCTACTTTCTACTATTATCGCCCACTGATAGCCTGGCTTGGCAAATAATCAGCAATCAAAAATAACGAAACAAGAATAAGCAAACCATTCACGCAGACATCGGCTACGAATGTATTCGCTGTTAAATATTAGGTATTAAAGGTCAGGCTTAACAGCAAGCTGACCCGTCTTTGCTTTAATGGCTGACCGACGTTGAAAACAAGTTGATTATCACGACACCAGATAAGATCAAAGCAATGCCAATCACGGCATAGATATCCAACTTCTGCCCGTAAACCAGCCAAGACAGCGCCGCAACCAACACAATCCCTGCCCCACACCAAACGGCATAAGCCACGCCCAAAGATATGGTTTGCACCGTAAGAGACAACAGATAAAAAGCGCAGCCATAACCCACCAATACCGCGACCGTTGTCGGCAGGTGCGTGAACTGCTGCGTTTTGGGTAATAAAGAAGTGGCGACAACTTCAAGCACAATAGCCAGTGAGAGCATCACAGGAGGCGGAAGAGATAAAAGCATGTTTGAGTCCACAAGGTAAAATATGGTGCTCAGGATAGGGCAATTTTATGTCGAGTTCATGCGTTTTTCAGTAAGTAATTATTATGAAATGCCTTAAAAAACCTTAACGGCGATTTAGGATTGAACTTTTACAATAAAAACACTAAAAGATACCATCGAAACGTAAAAAGAGCCCTATAACACAAGGTTAGTCGGGCCCTTTGCCAATTAAAGAATCGAGCGCTCTCGCGCGTTTAGTTTGCTGACGTTGAGCCTTTTAGGATATCGCGCTTCACCTCGCCTTTCAGGTCGATCAACGTTTGTTGGTCGATATCAATCAAGAAGTGGTCGCTCGCTTGGCCTGTAGCAAATTTTTCTAAGATCACAAACAAGCTGCCAAAGCGAGAGCGGAACACCTCACCCACAGTATATTGACCAAGATCACCCAGCTCAGAATCAACCGTGCCATCAAACTCAGAAAGCTCTCGACTTAGTAGCTCATATTGGCGTAATTGCGTTTCACCAATATCACGGAATGCCAGTTCGTCTGCATTACGTAGTCGATAAAAATCGGTCGCGAGCAACTCACCGTTCCACTCAGCAAAATCGGCTAGCTCAAATCCCTCGAGGGAGGCGAGTTTCTCAGCGACCGCTTTCGCCGTTAGCCAATCTTGTTGAAATTGATCGTAATCATCAGTGCCATTTAAGGTACAAGTGCCCACATCATAGTCCAATTCATCGGCTAATTGGCACACGGTAAAGTTAGTTGAGAGCTGAGACATGATCATCATATCCTCGCCATTCATGTTCATTAGCATTTCACGCATCTCTATCGGCCAGTCATCCGGTAAGAAACGCAGGCGTGTCAGTTCACGAATATGCCAATCGGTCAGTTCGTAATAGCTCTCGGCATCCAGAATGTCTCTATTCCAGATCTTAGCCTGTGCTTCCGGATCGCCGATTGCGGCTTGGGTAAGGTAGTCATGCTCTTCTTCATAGTGACTAAACAGCTCGTTGTAACGTGCCACTTGGTCTACCACAATTGTCTCCACTTCAATCTGGTTGTCTGGAAGAATATTCAATAGCTTATAGGCCGGAACATAACCAGCTAGCGATGGTGCTTGGATATTGAACAAGGTGTGCTGAACGCCATCGATATTGAAAGTCTTCTTACCGGTGTCATTAAAATGCATATGACCACCAACGTGAATATTCAAACCCGTTGCCGCCAGAGCACGGCTGGTATTGTCATCCGGTTCACGTGAAAGTTGGTGACTGCCTTCCCCAAAGAGATCTTCAATGTCTTCAGAGGCTCCGTTGTAGAAATCGGTCATTGGGAAGTGAGAGAAAGAAACCAGTGTTTTGTTCTGCTCTTTCGCCGCTTTCACAACATCTGAGATCCAATCAATCACGTGCTGTTTATGAGTCAGCATCATGTTGTAGCCAGCGCTACTTGAACCATCAAATGTGTTTCCGTCTACCGAGTTATCCGATGAGTCTTGCTTAGGCCGATAAACATTGGCATCGATCGCTAACAGCCAAAGTCCTTTAACGGGTTCAACTAAGTAGCTGCTATCTGGTACTTCAGAACAGCTCGTGTAGCCACTTTCTTTGTAACTGCCGCCTGTTCCTTCATAACAGATCTCATACATACGCTGATCAAACGCGGCTTCTTCTGTCGCTAATTCGTAGCTGTAGTTTGTGCGGGCTTGCGCACTACTGTAAGGGGTTTCAAAGTAAAGGTTGTCTTGCTGAGGGTAGAAACCATGAGTACCAAGAATGCTCATGATCTCTTGATAGCCCCACTGGCTCAGCTCTTCAGTACATATCGTATCTAAGTTGTCGCCTTCGCCAGGAATGATTGTCCACTCCTCATCGTAGCCAACACACTCGCCTTTACCACGACTAAAAATTCGCTGCTCTTTCCCCCCCTCACCTAAGAAATCGGATTTGCCTGCGGGAATCGTAAATGGACGCACGGGATCATGATTGCCTGGTGCAGCAAAGAACTCAAGCCCGTAAGTATCTCGGTAGTGGTCAAAAATGCTCACTAAACCACGCATATGAATCGGCTGTCCGTCATCGCTAAAGTCACCGGGCAACGCAACGAACTTCACGCCACGCTCAACCACATCATCCAGCGCCGCTATCATCGCAAAGTAGTTTTCATTAAATAAGCGGGTAGAGTTCATTTGAGACTGCATCGTTCTTATGGTTGCATTTTTGCCACTGATAGCATTCGGCAAACCAGCAAATGAACCATCTTGGAAATTACCGTAAACGTCGTGGAAATGAATATCGGGCATAAATGCCACTTGCACCTCTAGCTCTAAATTCCCACGGTCATCACTGGATGAATTTGAGTTACACCCCACTAAGGTGGCCGCTATCAAGCCAGAAAGTACGCTCAAGGTACTGGTTTTCATTTTCTCTTCCCCAAAAATTACAACTTAATATTTGGATAGGAGCTTAGATGAGGAGTATGACAAAATTATTTCCAATATCTTACAAAACACCGTACGTCGAACATTTATGCAACATTGCTTCAATCCTTATATTTCATGCACTTAATTTAGATAGCCAATAGAAATGACTGAACATTACTTATCGCATATACCTATATAATCCATCTAAGATTGGTAAACAGCAGTATTCATGATGTGTTTTAGTTATTTCTTACGATAGTGCCGTATCTAAAAGGCGTCTATTTTTATCAAGTATTGTCACCACTAAGTGGCTGGCACTGATACACCTAACTATTACTTATATGTAATAATCATTTTCAAATTTATGGGATTATCAAAAGATAAAGTGGCCTTTATACTCGCTGCAACAAAACGAGAAAGCGCAAGTAAATAAGCTCAACTATGATTAGGTTGAACGTAATTGCACCGTTATCCGTTGTACTGACAGAGATAGGAAGCATCCAATGACAATCGAAATTAAACCCGGTCAAACGCACATCAAATCAAAAGCCATGGTCGCTTGGAAAGCGGGTGAGCCTCTAAAACGTGAAACTGTTGACGTTGAACTGCCAAAAGCAGGTGAAGTTCTTGTTCGTATCGTAGCGACTGGTGTTTGTCACACTGACGCATTCACACTGTCAGGTGACGATCCAGAAGGTATCTTCCCTTCTATTCTTGGTCACGAAGGTGGCGGTATTGTTGAGATGATCGGCGAAGGCGTCACCAGCGTTGAAGTGGGCGATCACGTTATCCCTCTTTACACTGCAGAGTGTGGTGAATGTAAGTTCTGTAAATCGGGAAAAACAAACCTATGCCAAGCGGTTCGTGAAACGCAAGGTAAAGGCCTAATGCCAGACGGTACAAGCCGCTTCTCTATCAATGGTGAGACAATCTTCCACTACATGGGTTGTTCTACTTTCTCTGAGTACACAGTACTTCCAGAAATTTCACTAGCGAAAGTAAGCAAAGAAGCACCGCTTGAAGAAGTTTGTCTTCTAGGTTGTGGTGTGACTACAGGTATGGGCGCAGTACTCAACACAGCTAAAGTTGAAAAAGGCGACAACGTTGCTGTATTCGGTCTAGGTGGTATCGGTCTTTCTGCCATCATTGGTGCTCGCATGGCTGGTGCGAACCGCATCATTGGTGTTGATATCAACGAGAGCAAATTCGAGCTAGCGAAACAGCTTGGCGCGACAGACTGCATCAACCCAATGAACTTCGACAAGCCAATCCAAGACGTTATCGTTGAGATGACAGACGGTGGTGTTGAGTACTCTTTCGAGTGTATCGGTAACGTAAACGTGATGCGTCAAGCACTTGAGTGCTGTCACAAAGGCTGGGGCGAATCGGTGATCATCGGCGTGGCAGGTGCAGGTCAAGAGATCGCAACTCGTCCGTTCCAACTCGTGACAGGCCGTGTATGGCGCGGCTCTGCTTTCGGTGGTGTTAAAGGCCGCTCTGAGCTTCCAGAAATCGTAAACCGTTACATGGCGGGTGAGTTTGGTCTTCAAGAGTTCATCACTCACACAATGAGCCTTGATGAAGTAAACGACGCATTCGACCTAATGCACAAAGGTGAATCTATTCGTACTGTTCTACACATGGATAGATAATTCCTTGGTCTCGATACTTAGGTGTCGAGACCACAGTTCTGACTTAAACATCAGAGCGAAACTGCCTTCACCACCTCCTGCCCGGTAGGTGGTGAAACTTTAAGTGATATAGACCAATTTACTCCCAAACCATCAACCTAACGGAGCACAATAGATGACAATCGAAAACATTAGCCAAGCAAAGGTTGCTGGTGGTTGGCACAAACAATACACCCACTTTTCTGCAACGCTTGACTGCAACATGCGTTTCGCGATTTTCTTGCCACCTAACGCAAGCAAAGAAAACCCAGTTCCGGTTTTGTATTGGTTATCAGGCTTAACCTGTACCGATGAAAACTTCATGCAAAAAGCCGGCGCATTCAAAGCCGCGGCGGAGCTAGGCATTGCCATTGTTGCCCCAGATACGAGCCCACGGGGTGAGTGCGTAGCGGATGATGAAAACTACGATTTAGGCCAAGGGGCAGGCTTCTATCTCAATGCGACTCAAGCCCCATGGAACCGCCATTACCATATGTACGATTACGTAGCGGCAGAGCTTCCGGCACTGATCGAATCCTTCTTCCCAGTGACCTCTATCAAATCAATTTCTGGTCACAGCATGGGCGGACACGGTGCACTTACGATTGGCATTAAAAACCCAAATAGCTACCGTGCTATCTCAGCATTCAGCCCCATCACCAACCCAATGCAGTGCCCTTGGGGACAAAAAGCTTTCAGCCAATACCTAGGCTTAAATATTGAAGAGTGGAAACAGTACGACGCCTGTGAGCTACTAAGAGCCAATGGCACCGAACTGCCTATTTTGGTTGACCAAGGCGAAGCCGACAACTTCCTGATTGAACAGCTCAAGCCGGAACAATTAGTCGAAGCCGCTAAAATAGCCAACGCGGATCTAGAGCTACGTATGCAGCCTGGTTACGACCACAGCTACTACTTTATCTCTACCTTCATTGATGAACATATTAAGTTTCACGCCACCTACCTCAATAAGTAGTCACATCGATATCACCTTTGCCCGTGTCAGCATGCTATCTAGGGGCAAAGGTGCGCGCTTTTTAACAAGTCATACGCCCAACTTTGTGGGATCATTTCATTCTTGGCTACGCTTGAAAATGATATGAACAGTAAGTCAATCCATTTAAACTTGCTAACAGACTGCCAATACCTTCATAGAGCCTTACTCATACGATCGGTCAATCAAACCTGCTACCATAGCGACTTTAATCCCCCCCCCCTATTTTGAAGGTTGTTATGAAAGCAATTAAGACGCTTTTTTTGCTAATGGTTTTGGCTTGTGGTCTGTTCACGGCTTGGTTGTTTATTCCAATTCCCGCGACAATGGATAAGCAAACACTCGATGTACCTTTAACAGAGCCATTTAAGCTAGTGGCGTATCGCAGTAACCCGAATGATGCGAGTAAGCCATTTACCTACCACTACTACGTCATTTCAGATGTCGTAAGTATTGATGATATGGACCCGTTTTTGATCACCACAGACCAATTTGTCAGGCTTGGCGAATTCGATGAAAACACGTTCAACCTAACGGTAAACGGTAAGATTGAAAGCTACACAAACGATTTGTGGATCAAAAAATCCGATGGCAAGCTGCAGCACTGGTACGTGAGTATCAATGCTAACTATATTCGCTAGAATGCTAGGGGTTCGCCCTAGGTATCCGTTAAAAGATTTGCTGGATGTCAGAAGCGAATTGGACGTTAGAAGGTTAATTTAATTCAATCAATTGATTGAGGAGCTCTTTATCTAACACAGGATGAGGCTGACTCGCGAGAAGCAGTACAATATCCACCGAGGGTAATGGCGGCATACCATCCAGTATTTTCAAATCTGGCGTCACGCTGAGCTTGCCCATTGCACCAATGGCTAACCCCGCTTTCACGATTGCACGTTGCGCCGAAGCGGTATTGCTGCACGCCAGTAACTGATAAGGCGTGCCCAGCTTGGTTAAACCATCCACGGCTGCCGCATGATACTTACAATCGGTTTGAAACAGAGCTAATGGTACAGGTTTAGAGCCATCAAACACATAATCAGAGCTGCTGATCCAAACGCCCACATCATGAGTGAGCCAGTATCCCTCTTCACTGTTGGGCGCTCGGGTGACAATCGCCGCATCAAGCCTGCCATCATCTAGCCATTCTCTGAGGGTAAAACTTGGCAGACTGAATACTTGGATAGAACACGTAGGTTCTGCTTGCTGCAACAGGCGAATCACTTTCGGTAAAATGGTGTCGTTGTAATCTTCAGGGCAACCCAACCTCAGTGGCTGTTTGTCTTCATAACGCTTGACTTGCTTAAGCGCAGTATTGTGGAGCGCGACCAACTGATCCGCATGAGAACGCAGCGCTAATCCCGCCTCAGTCAAAACTAAGTTACGACCTTCTTTCTGAAAAAGAGTAACGTTGAGCTCTTCTTCCAGCTTACGCATCTGGGCACTGAATGCCGATTGAGTGCGATTAATCTGTTTCGCAGCACGCGTGAAACTGCTTGTTTCCACGAACGCGAGAAAGCCTCGCAAAGCATCAATATCCATATTGAAGTCACCACCCATCGTTTTTATTAATGTCTGCCATCAAAATTATCCGTTAGTGCGTCGCAATACAATCCTTTAAGCTCAAATACATACCCACCAAAATGCAAGGAAGCATCTATGCAGCTTTATATCGCAAACCAAAACTACTCAACTTGGTCACTTCGTGCATGGCTCATATTCGACCATTACAACCTCGACGCAGACATTACCAAGCTCAAGCTGTTCACCTCAGACTTTTATGACACGTTAGCGAAAGTGACACCAACAGCCAAAGTCCCGACCCTAGTTGATGGTGATGTTGCGGTGTGGGATTCACTCGCTATTCTTGAATACGTTAACGATGCCTATCTGGACGGTGCTGCATGGCCAACTTGTGTCGCAGAACGCGCTCTCGCCCGAGCAATCTCTGCAGAAATGCACTCTGGTTTTTTCAATATCAGAAATGAGTTACCAATGAATTGCCGAGCCAAAAGAAAGCTCACACTGAGTGATGGCGCACTAAAAGACATCGCTCGCATTGACGTAATATGGTCAGCGCAAATGGCACAATACCCAGAAGGCTGGCTATTTGGTGAATGGTCGATTGCCGATGCGATGTTTGCACCAGTGGCGCTGCGCGTAGAAACCTACGGCATCCAGCTTTCGGATAAAGCCAAGCAGTATCAACAACGTGTGCTTAACAGCCCATCGATACAAAAATGGCTCGCGGAGGCAAGCTTAGAGACCGATATCGTTGAAGAAGATGAAGCGGGCGAGCCGATATAAACCGTTAGGAGGCCCATGATTGATAACAATAGAGATGAATAATAGGGCTCCAGCCTGTTTATAACCTAGGTTGTAGGTTGGAGCCTTATAGAATAGAGGAGAATAGCGGTTACTGATTCACTTTGTAATCAAGCATGTAGGTGACTTTACCTGTCTTACGGAACAGCTTATCCAAGCCTTTTTGTCCAAACTTATCAAACTGGCCCATCTCTTTTACTGACTTGCCTGACTCACCGACGTTGTCAGTATCCATCGCAAGAAGGTACTGACTCACGCTGGTGATCGCATTGCGATATCCCTCGGCAGTCATCAAGTCAAAGTTCGCGACATCAATGCCTTTACGAACTTCTTTAGACCAATAGAACTCTAAAAAAGGAATGGGTGACTTAGGCTTATCCCAACCGACATCACGAGAGAAATACATCATAGAGCGATATTGGTCATTCTCGAAATGATCAAGACCCAGTGTCGCTGGCAGTTGTGTATGTGACATCGCTGTGCCTTCACTGTCGTACAACCAAGTGTTGCCGTCTGCCACCATCGCCTGCCAGAACTTATCCATAGACGGCAAGTTACGATAGTCATTATCGACAACCACACTGACATTAAAGTCGTCACCGCCCTCTGGCATATGCCAAAACACATTAAACGTATGGTGGCCATCCGTTAGGTAATATTGTCCGTTAGGGGCGACCACGATTGTCTTCATATCTTTGATGCGTTCGCCAACCTCTTCTTTACACTCAAATGAGCTTGGTTTTTTTGGATCCGATTGCTCATCAAAATGGGCCAAACCTTTCTGACCATTCGCTTCACAAATCTCATCAAACATTTTCTTGGTGTCGTTTTGATAACGACCTAGCTTATAGTAAACCTGATCATACCCGACTGATGGCTGTGTTGGATGTACGTCACTTAAAGAGACACTGATAACATCACCCAGAGCAACACTGGCAACTTTTTTTTGAGAAAGATCAGATGCGTTGGTAATGCTGGTCACGAGCAGAAGTGCTGAAGATAAGCCTATTTTTTTCATTTTTTGATTAGCCATTGAATTATATTGAGCTGCAATTTAAACCCAACTTATGACAATTTAATGTCACTTTTCTTAACACTCTATAAAAACAAACACCGACGTAAGAATTACATATAAATTGAAGAGTTGAATTATCTAAACAAATCGTTAGGATTAAATAAAATTTACGAGTCAAATCACAGTTATTGTTAGTTAGGCTACAAACTTACCCAGCCGTAATCATATTTCTAAATTTATTTAATTGCGTTGTTCAATACAAAAAAACACGATTTGGCATCAATAATTACTATTAAAATTCAAAATATAGCATTTCAACAATAATCATTAATGACATTATATAAATCAGAGCAGTTGCATTAAATACGGTGACTGGCGCTGTCAGATCGTGTCTGAGTCAGTACATTTTATCTTATGGACAGGATTACTTTCTTTTACCCAGCTCCACCAGCTTTTCGTTCCATGCGGCATTACCGTCGCGCTTCGTGACATCGTACTCAGCACAGAACTGAGATATGGTCATGTTGTTGTCACCCGTCGCTAACTTTAGTGCTAGCTGAACTTGCTGGAGCTTACTTTGCAGACGCAAAATCTGACCCGCATTGGGGCTTTTCTCTTTGGCATATTTCAAAGCGGCATGTTTACGCTCTGCGGCTCCTGCCCGGCGATCCGCTTCTGCCAAAAGATATTTCAGCTGAGCCACACTCTTGCCCTTCTTAAAGGCAGGATCAAGCAGCTCAACACATTCATCAAACGACGGCGTTATAACGTAGGGATCAACTTTGTTCGCTTGTTGGCGCATCCACTCTAGTGCGAGTTTTTCATCTGACATAATCGAATCTTTACCAAAGAAATAGCCGTATATGGTATCGCTCAATAGCAAACCGCTGCAATAAGAAATTGATTGTTTGGGCTATCGATAAATTAATTTCGACGCAACGCCCCCCGTTACCCGTAAAAAAGTACACTCATCGACGCGACCAACTGCTGCTGAAAAGATACCCCTAGTGTATATACACTAGCCTAAACAACGTATCATTCCACATTACATCCGTTTCCAAGGAACCTTTTGAAGTTAACTCACTTTAAATACAAGACGCGTAAAGGCCCTGACTACCGACATGGTGAGCAGGTGTCGTTTATGGACATCAAGCAGACCTTCGGTATGGGCAGCATTCGTGTTGGTGCTTGGGTCAACCAAGACGAGAAAGATCTGGCGGCGAATCTAATCTTCGATTCATTAGCCGACTTAGCTTACATCTTAGCTCTACCACCAGAAGCGATTGGCTTGCGCGGCACATTAGGCCTCGCCTTCGGCAGTGGTGGTCAAAAGGGCGTACAAGCACACTACGCACCTAACCAACGCGAGTTAGCCCTTGCTAAAAATGCAGGCGCAGGTGCCTTAGCTCATGAATTTTGGCATGCGTTTGACCATTACATTGCCGAGAAGGTGTTTGAGATTGGCGATACCTCCGGCCCTCGTAGGCAAATTTTGTTCGCCAGTGATTGTTGGCTTCACGATAGAAAGGTTAGAGCGCACCCATTAAACGAGCGCTTGCTGTCTCTGTTTGACGTCACACTGCTCAGCGACAATCTCCGAGATAAACACGATTATGTCGCTCGTAGCGTTATTGCCGACCAGGCGATGCCTGCCCGTTACTTCTCACTACCAACAGAGATGATGGCGCGTGCCTTTGAAGCGGCGATAGAGTCCTGTTCCGATATCAAGAACGCTTATCTGGTCGCTGGCACAACCAAATCAGATATGTACCCCGTGTACCCTGATATGACGCATCGAGAGCAAATATATCAAGCCCTGCAAGGTTACTTCGCGCCGCTAGGCCGATCTTTAAGTAAATAGCGTTTTGATCAGCGAGGACAATAGATGATCCAATATTCAAAACTGTTTATAGTCGACACACGCTTCAACCTACATGATTGAGAGGCAGTAATGATCCGTTGGCCATCTTTAATAAAACTCAACGGCGATGATGAGCTGATTTACGTCGCATCCGAGCAAGAATTTCAAGCAGAATGCTCAGAGATTATCTTGGGCGAAGATGATCATCTCATTGATTCAGAAGGACGTTGTTACTCACTTCAATCAAGCTCAAATCAGCTGGTTCTATCAAAAAGAGAGCAGCTGTATTCGGTTGAAAACATCACTCAACTGATTCGAAATCACGAGTTTAAAAAAGCGCAAACATGCCTAATCAAAATCCACTTTCTCAGCATCGAACAGGCGATTCAGTCACTGGCTTATCAGCCAGATTAGGTTGCACTTGTCTTTTATTAATTTTGCATCTTTGCAAACAGGCTCGCAGCGCTTTCGTCATATCGTGAAATACATTTGCTCAGAATTTTGCCAAGCTCTCACTCGCCTATCCCCAGACACTATGTCAAAATACTCGCCCTAAAGAAACAACACATAAAGAGCCCCAGATATGAATTTTCAAGCTGCTATTTTTGATATGGATGGGCTGCTGCTCGACACCGAACGACTTTGTATGCAGATTTTTGAAGAGGCATGTCACGCACAAAGTGTTCCTTTTTTGCGCGATGTCTACCTAGGCATCATTGGCTGTAATGCCAAAACCATCGAACAGATCTTTAGAAATGGCTACGGCGAAAGCTTAGATTACCCAGCACTTGATAACGAGTGGCGCACCCGCTATACGGCGATTGTTAAGAACCAAGCGATCCCTGTAAAAGACGGCGTGATTGAGCTTCTTGAATGGCTCAAATCAAACGACATTCCAATCGCGGTGGCGACCTCGACTCAGCTTGATATTGCGAAAAAGAAGCTTGAGTTGGCTGGCCTAGATTCTTACTTCACCTCGTTAAGCACAGGCTGCGAAGTAACTCACGGTAAGCCTCATCCAGAGATCTACCTGCTAGCGGCAGAACGCCTCGGTGTTGCACCTGAAACCTGCCTAGCGTTTGAAGATTCAAACAACGGTATTCGCGCGTCGATGGCAGCCAACATGATCAGCTTCCAAATCCCTGATTTAGTAGAGCCATGTGACGAAGTAAAAGCGCTTGGGCACACCATCAGCCCTTCCCTGCATGATGTGCTAGCCCAGCTCCAACAAGCCGCTGCTTAAGCGCTAACTTTTGCAAGCAAAGTTCGATATATAGCCGACTCAGTGAGTCGGTTTTTTTGTTACCATTCCTTTATAAAAGATAAAAACTCGCGCTTGAAACTGTTAAAGTCGATTTGAAATATATGCTCAGTAATCAGCAAGATTGCTAACATCTACATATGGAGAAAGAGATGCGTGAAGGAAAAGTTTGAAGACCAACTGCTTGATTTTGCACAGCGAGAAATGACACAAGATCCAGCGCACGACATTAGCCACATTAAGCGCGTTGTTAAAACCGCCAAGGCTTTGTGTGTTCCAGAACAGGCTAAGCTTGAAGTCGTTCTGCCTGCCGCTTACTTTCATGATTGCTTCACCTTCCCGAAAAACCACCCGGACAGAGCCCAAAGCTCGCAAATGGCAGCAGACAAGGCGATTTCTTTCCTCAAATCTATCGAGTATCCCGCGTCCTATTTGGATGAGATCCATCATGCTATTGTCACGCACAGCTACAGTGCCAACATCACGCCACAAACCTTGGAAGCTCAGATCGTCCAAGATGCGGATCGACTAGATTCTCTCGGTGCGATTGGCATTGCTCGCTGCCTGTATGTGGGTCAGAGCTTTAACGCAGAACTCTATAACCACCAAGACCCGTTTGCGAAGCAACGTGACTTGGATGACAAGCATTACAGTGTCGACCACTTTTACGTGAAGCTGTTTAAGCTCGCTGAAACCATGAATACAGAATCCGCCAAGTTAGAAGCCAGCAAGCGCACCGACTACATGCGTGGCTTTCTTGAGCAGTTGAGTACGGAAGTTTAACGGTTTAGAATAAAGAGACACGCGATAAGGAAGAGACAAGGATATGAAAATAAACCGCTTTAAAACCTCCGATGCCGACGAGATCGTCACTTGGTTCACATCACTCGAAGACTACGTACTATGGGGCGGGCGAACATTGGGTTGGCCGTTAGAGGCAGCCTCCATCATAGAGAGATCTCAAGAACCACATGTCGAGCTTTACACATTCTCCACGCCTAGCATTAACTCGAATGCCAATGACTTGCTCGGTTTTATGGAGTTTCAACGTATGTCAGACAATGAACTGCGCTTCTGTCGCGTCGCGATTCACCCAAACCAACGAAGTAAAGGGCTTGGGCAATCCATGATAGAAAGTGCATTGGAAGCCGCGAAGCAAATCCCTGATGTTACCACCATCAGCTTGGCGGTCTTTCAGCAGAATATCGGAGCAAAACGTTGCTACGACAAAGCAGGATTTCAAGTGGTCGACAAAGAGCCAAAGTTCAAAGAGTTCAATGGCAACACCTGGCCTCTATATCAAATGGAATTAAAGCTCAGCTAGCATGCTTTACTCGGCTCGATTGTTTTGAACAACAGACTGGTTTTAATTGTCAGATTCAACCCCATATCATTAAGCATTGGCTACACACTCAAGATACACAGATGCAATTTGGAACCTTCAATGACCCAAGAAAAATTCGACACCATTTACCAACGTGCGGCTCACCGTAAAGGCGGAGAGGCCGAACTCGAAAAGATTGTCCGTGCGCCCCTTTCACAAGCCGAGTTATCACAAATCACTGATGACCGTTGGCTGGCCGCTTTTACCGAAAAGGTATTCCAGTGTGGTATTTCGTGGAATGTGGTGAGAAAGAAGTGGCCACAATTTGAAGAAGTATTCTTTGAGTTTGATATTGAAAAGATGCTGATGCTGCCCAATGAGATGTGGGAACAGAAAGCGCAAGACCCGCGCATTATTCGCCACCTTACCAAAGTAATGACTATTCCTGCCAACGCCATGATGATCCACAATGCCAAGCGTGAAGCGGATTCCTTCTCACAAATGGTTGCCGACTGGCCATCAGAGCGCATTACCGAGCTGTGGGATTACCTCAAAAAACACGGCAAGCGTTTGGGTGGCAACACCGGAGCCTACACCTTGCGCCAAATGGGTAAAGATACCTTCCTATTGTCTTCAGATGTTGAAGCCCACCTGCGCAGCACCGATGTGATTGACAGCGGGCGTAATACCAAGCGAGCACAACTGGCGGCCAGCAAAGCCTTCAATGAATGGCAGCAACAGTCAGGACGTAGCCTCTGCGAGATCAGCCAGATCGTCGCCTACAGCTGCGGTGATAACCGTTTATAAATGTTGAGATAAACGTTTATAAAATACCGAGATAACCGCGTTTCGCACTTTCGTCCTGTGGCATTGTATGGATAAATGTATACAATATAAAGTGACACCCATGAAGCATTCTCGACCAAGCTAACTCGACTAAACAAGGGGCCTTATCTCTATGACAGCTCTCAAAAATTCTGTCTCAAAAGGTGTAAAAACAAAAGTAACAGGCCAAACTCAAGACGATGTTGTTTACTGCCATATCTTCGACGCGATCCTAGAACAAAGGCTACCACCAGCCACCAAATTAAGCGAAGAAGCACTCGCCGAGATCTTTGGCGTGAGCCGTACTATTATTCGTCGTGCCTTGCTGCGTCTCTCGTTAGAACAAGTTGTGGTGATCCGCCCTAACCGAGGCGCAGTGATTGCAGCCCCTACCGTTGATGAAGCGAAACAGATCTTTAAAGCGCGTGAGGTAATGGAGCTAGCTATCACTGAACTTGCGGTAAAGAACGCAACCAAAGCTCAAATCGAAGAGTGTCGAAAACTGGTCGTAAAGGAGAACAGCGCCTTCGAGCAAGGTGATTATGGTTCGGGCCTACGTTTATCTGGTGAGTTTCACATCAAACTGGCGGAAATGGCAGAAAACGCACCGTTGCTGGCCTTTCAGCGCAGCTTGGTATCACAGACATCACTGCTGATTGCCCAGTATGAGACAGGCAACCACTCAAATTGCTCTCTCGACGAGCATGATGGTTTATTGGATGCGATTGAGTCTGGTGATGAAGAGCATGCTCTTGACCTAATGCGCGAGCACTTAAGCCACATCCGCTCTAAGCTCAACCTAGACAGCAACACCGCATCAAGTGATCTACACGTGGTGTTCTCTGAACTGCTCAAAAACAAGTCATAATCATACCTTTGATTTAGCAGCACAAGCAGCACAACAAATCGTTAACACAACAAGAGAAATGAGCCACTTACGCTTATTTCTCTTTTTTTACCCAGCGATAGCTCCTTGCACCAAACCACAGCATATTGCACCAAAATAACACGAACATCCTTCATTTGTTGATTATCTCCGCTTTAATGTCGCTATCTTGTCAGCCATCACATTGACGCCCGCCAATAACAAACTCCATTTCATTTTGTACACATCGGCATAAACACAACCTTTACAACACAACCAACAAGCCAATAAATCACCTACAAAACAAACAATTAAAACCAAAATAAAATTGCACACAATCAATAACACGCCCAAATTGTTAAGCCCTTGTAAATAAATAGTTGACCAAGGGGTCAAGGTGAATGATTATTGAGCTATAGGTCAAAGAAAATACGCATCAAAATATGGCGTGATACAAGGAGATCTCTTGATTACTTTTTTACTCAATCAGGAAATAACACGTGAAGACAATCTGTCACCGAACATGACAGTGCTCAACTACCTTCGTACCAAAATAAATAAGACAGGTACTAAAGAAGGTTGTGGCTCGGGTGACTGCGGCGCATGTACGGTGGTTCTGGGTGAACTAGTGAATGGACAACTGCAATATCGCTCAGTGAACTCTTGTCTTACTTTCGTTACAGCGCTGCATGGCAAGCAATTGATCACAGTCGAAGATCTGCAAAACCGAGATCGTTCTTTGCACCCAGTGCAGAAAGCGGTGGTCGATTTTCACGGTTCACAGTGTGGTTACTGCACGCCGGGCTTCATCATGTCGATGTTCGCGCTTGGTAAGAACAAGCACGACGCGAGCAAAGAAGACGTCATGGAGTCACTGGCGGGTAACCTATGCCGTTGTACTGGCTACCGCCCGATTGTTGATGCTGCGATGTCGCTTTCAACAGACCAACCTTTGATTGACCAATTTACCATCCTCGAACGCAACACCATCGAAAAGCTCGAAAGCATTCAAGATTCCGAAGCCAACTTGCGTCTTGGTCACCTCACCGCTTTTTCCCCGAAAAGCACCGATGAGCTGGCTAAGCTTTTTAAAGCGCACCCCAACGCCAAACTGGTGGCTGGCGGCACAGATTTAGCACTGGAAGTGACACAATTCCATCGCGAGATTGAAACACTGATCAGCGTAAACCTTGTTGAAGACATGAAGGTGTGTGAAGAGACCGACACCGATTTAATCATTGGTGCCAACCTGCCTATCAGCGATTGTTACGCACTACTGAAAAAGCACTACCCAGATTTTGGTGAGCTACTGCACCGCTTTGCTTCCCTGCAAGTACGTAACCAAGGCACCATTGGCGGTAATGTTGCCAATGCTTCACCTATCGGTGACACCCCTCCTCTACTGATTGCCCTTAACGCGAAGATCAAACTTCGTTGCGGTGATGAGTCACGCACCATGCCGATTGAAGATTACTTCATCAGTTACAAGGTAACAGCACAGAAAGAGAGTGAATTCATTGAGCAGATCATCATTCCTAAGCCAGCTAACGACAGCTTCCGAGCTTACAAACTGTCTAAACGTTTAGACGATGACATCTCTGCAGTGTGTGGCGCATTTGATATTCAGATCGAAGATGGCAAGGTTTCTTACGCTCGTATCGCCTTTGGTGGTATGGCTGCAACGCCTAAGCGCGCGGCGCGTTGTGAAAAGACGTTATTAGGCAGCCCTTGGAGTGACGCTACAATTAAGTTAGCGATGCAGGAATTGTATAACGACTTTGAGCCGCTATCCGATTTCCGTGCCAGCCAAGAGTACCGTTCATTGTCGGCAGCCAACATGCTGCGTCGTTACTTCATTGAACAGCAGAACAAACACAACCAAATCGAAACAAGGGTAACGTCTTATGTCTAAATCAAACTCCTCTGATCACAAGAGCAAGGCGATGACGCACGAAGAGATGGTTACCATTGCCAAGCAAGACCTAAAAACAGGCGTAGGTAAAAGTGTTAAACACGACAGCGCAGCCAAGCAAGTCACGGGCGAAGCGGTATACATTGATGATCGCTTGGAATTCCCAAATCAGTTGCACGTTTACGCACGCCTGAGCACGCAAGCGCACGCGAACATCACCAAGATAGATTTATCACCGTGTTACGAATTCGCAGGCGTGGCGATTGCCATTCAAGCCAAAGACGTGCCGGGAGAGCTGGATATCGGCGCGATCCTTCCGGGCGATCCACTGCTTGCTGATGGCAAAGTAGAATACTACGGCCAACCTGTGATTGCGGTGGCAGCTAACGATTTAGAAACGGCACGCAAAGCGGCACATGCAGCCATTATTGAATACGAAGAGGGTTTTGTTGCTTAATTCAGATAGAAGACATGCCTGGTCCATAGTTGCCTAATTCTTAAACAATGCACTGAGTTTC
>NZ_CANLBV010000054.1 GCF_947488985.1 uncultured Vibrio sp. | reverse complement strand
AAAGGGAAGATAAAACGTTTTGATATTCATCAACGAGTGCCCACACAGATTGATAGGTTTAAATTGTTAAAGAGCTTTGCTTATCGAAACTTTCTTTTTACAAAGAAACCCTTGAAAGCGGACGTGGATTCTAGCGATTTAATCTTAAGTGTCAAACACTTTTTAAAATTAATTTCTCTCGAACTTTCCGTCTTACTGATTACCGCTGAAGCCTTGTGGCGTCTGCCGTGTCAGTGAGGCGGCATTATAGAGATCATCGAAAACATGGCAACCCCTTTTTTGATAAAAATTCAAAAAAACCACTGAAGCGTCTACTTTTCCATCAAAACCTTCTTTTATAGGCTAAAGACCATACAATTATTACTATAACACTTAAAACTTTGCGACAAGGTCTTTCGAAAAAGCCTCTATATCTAGCTCAATGCTCCATTTCTCACTCAGTTCTAGGATGTTATCTAGCGATTGCTGAACTGTTTTTATCGTCAATGTGTTGTTGTCTAGGTCGTATACCTGTTTTTGCGTGGTGTAATAGAAGTAAAGGATAGTCAGCGCGTCTCGGTCGCCTTGCTCTGCTTTAGGTTGAATACGCTTGAGCTTACGATAGATTTGATTATGAACTTGTTTAAGGTTCCATACATAAAGCGCTTCTTTGAAGTAATCATGCCCTTTTACACGGCTCGCGATAAATGCATTCAATGCGACTGATAAGATCACACCTAATACGTTCAAGTGGAAATTACCTGTCGATTCACCGGCGATTGATTGTCCTGAACCGAATAGGTCAATCAGTATGGTTCCGAATACAATGGCGAACACGGCGAGTGAACCAACCAACGAAACCAACAACAGGTTCATCTTCTTTCTATATTCTTGTTTATTGATCTTTTGTAACTTCATCGACTACTTCCTTATGTAAGTCACCTAATAATTTGCGCATACTATCTACGTAAACATTGGGTCGCTTCAACCCTTACCATCTTGTAATGTGGTCATTCTCTATTTAATACGCAGAGTTCTTCTGGTTGGCGCTATACGCAACTCTATTTGACTTCATTAATAGAAAAGAGTTACATACCGCCATAATTTTGGTTATTCATCCATTAATGGTGGTAAAGCCCGTTGTGCTTTATCACATACTGACAAGGTACATTCCATGCGTTCATTTGTATTACGTGCTCGCGCTGCCCCTACAGAAAGCAAACTTATTTTAGAAGGTGTTGGGCAAGACGCTCATACTGAGATTCTGGCTCATACTCTGATGAATACGATCTTCGTTGCCCAATCTCACCGAGAGAATGTCACCGTACACCTTGTATTAGAAAGTACTAAAGACTTTTCACGTACGATCACTTTCGATTCAAACGAGATCACCAACATTGGCGGCTTTCATGAATCGGCACTGTTATCAGCGGTAATAAGAGCGGTTGATGCTTCTCAAGGTATGAGCAAAGAGCAGATTCGTCAGGTTGAACCTGGGATCGTCGTTCGTACTATAAGCTTTGAGAAGTTAGTGAAAGAACTAGCTGAAGACCACCAGCTATACATGATGGACAAGAAAGGCGACTTTATCCGTGATGCGGAGATTGCTGAAAACCCATGTTTCCTTCTAACTGACCACATCCCTATGCCGAAGAAGAGCTACAACAGCTTAAAGCGTCTGGGAACAGAGAAAATCAGTTTAGGTCCAAACATGCTGTTCGCTTCTCAGTGCGTTGTGTTGATCAATAACGAGTTAGACATTAGAGGTTTTTAGTTTTTCGATAGCCCTCAAATCATACCATTACGAAGCCCACAATACCTTGCTGGGCTTTGATATCCCCTCTTCAATCAGTTTCTCCAATAAATTATCTTTATTTCATTGTATCCTGCGTGCATTGCTTAGTTTTCAGGGTTGTTGCATGAAATTCCAGAGCAATACCTCTCTCTAACTCTTTCAATATTATGAATTTTGTAGATCCCACCTATACTCAATCCAATCAACTATTTTGCTTCAAGGGTACAGGATGAGCGTATTTACCATATTCTTCTGCGGCACAGGATCAAACTCAGAAGACAATAATCATAAAAACTATATGTCAGGTGAGTTGATTTCTACGCTAGCGAAGAATACGACTGGCAGAGACATGATTGACTACATTCAAGTGGATGGCGTTGGCAGTGGGAATCAAAACGAATGGTTGAAGCAAGGCAAAGATGACACCTATTCCGGAGTTAAGGGAACGTTGCTAGGCAAAGGTATCGACAGCAACATGCGTCATGTGCTGAATATCTTGCGCGGGAGCCAACAAGATAACAATGACTACTTGAAGCGAGCCAAAGGGCTGCTCAGTGAATCTCGCCCAGAAAAATCAGCGTGGCCTTTCGCAACCAACCAGAAGTATCAGGATTGGTTGAAAGATTCACAAGCACTGGCAGTCGATCTAAAACAAGGTATCGCGGCTCGCCAACAGAACATAGCGATTGAACGCCAAACTAAGCCCATTAGCCAAGTTAACATCGTAGGCTGGAGTCGTGGTGGTGTGAGTTGCTTTGAATTGGCGAACCGAATGCTCAAAGATCCCAAACTAAGCCATATTCCAGTCAACATCTTTGCCTGTGATCCAGTTCCCGGTGGGATAAACGCATTCAAGGATTACAAATTACTGGGCAAAAACGTTAAACAGATCGTGTGCGTTTTCGCTGAAGACGAACGGTCACTGGCTTTTAAAGCAAGAATGCCCCGCTTGTCCCCTTCAACTAAATACTACACAACCTACATGCCAGGTCGACACGGTACTTTGGTAGGGAATGCAAACACTTCCGGCGGAAGCAAAGGCGCGGGATTACTTACCGGCCCTGGGTTGGTGACAAGAGATTTCATGGAAAAGGTATTAACGGGTTGGGGCACGCAGCTTAAACCAAGCACGACATTGAACTTCTCTCGACAACGCATTATCGAACTGTACGAGCAAATGCGCAGTCATGAAGAGTATTTCAATCAAATGCACGGCATGACTTACACGGCAAAGAACAGACTGTTATGGACAAGCAAAGATAGAATCGGCCAGCAGAGAGAGCGCCGATATGGCATTCCGATGTATCGCTTTCAGTTCCCCGGAATCACTAACAATTATGGCGATGCAATTAATCGCCACCACTGTGATGTTTTGGCGACTAATGCTTTCGCAGCACACGGTACTTCAGCGGCAATACCAAACCCAGTCTGATAGGTAGGGGTTGTTAAACTCATTTCAGGGCGGATAACCTAAGCAAAAAAAGAGCTCAACTGAGTGAGCTCTTTTTTATTATCTGTATCTTGTTATCAATCGGGTTATCTAGGAATCAGACCTGATTAACCAAAGATGAAGCTGTATAGGAAGCCTGCCCCCATCGCCATGCTTAGGATAACGAATAGGAATGCTGCAATCATTTGGTTTTTGAAGATTGATTTAAGCAAGATAACTTCAGTCAAACTTTCACCCGCACTACCAATGATCAATGCCATTACCGAACCTAACGCCATACCTTTCTGAACTAGAGCAGCACTTAGTGGAATTACCGCTTCAGCACGAATGTACAGTGGAATACCAATTACAGCCGCTACGGGAATCGCATACCACATACCTTCACCAGCGTACTGTGCAATTAAGTCTGTAGGAATGAAGCCGTAGATGAATGAACCAATCGCGATACCCATCATTAGGTAAGGGAAAACTTGTTTGAAGTCTTTCCAAGTTGAGAACCAAATTCTCATCCAACGGCTAGGCTCTTTCTTCTCTACGATTTCCACCGTTGCGCTTCCATCCGCTGAGCAGCATGAAACAGTAACTTGTGGCTCTTCTTTTTTAGAATCGCAGCAAGATGTCTCTTTCGCCATTACTGGTGCAGGTTCGCCACATGCACTTGTACCACATGAAGATTCAACTTTTACTGGTGCAGCTTTCTTAGGAGCCGAGTCACCACAGCTAGTGCCACAGCTTGAAGCTGAACCTGTTGATTCATACGCTTCTGCTTTTACGTAACGCTCAAAACCTAGTTTTTCTAGTGCGTAACCTGCCACTACCGATACCGTCATTGCTACTAGGAAGTAGAACACAGCCACTTGCCAGCCGAACGTAATCACGAACAAACCAATGATCACAGGGTTCAATAGTGGGCTACCGAATAGGAACACCATCATTGGACCGAAACCCGCTCGTGCACGCAGCAACCCTTTTAAGAAAGGAATAGTCGAACATGAACAGAAAGGCGTAATCGCACCCAGTAGCGCTGCAACCACATAACCCTTACCGTTACGCGAACTCAGAATAGATTGAATCTTCTCTGGTGTAAGAAAATCTTGCAGAATCCCAACAATGTAGCTGATTGCCAAGAAAAGGATGATTAGCTCTACTGCTAAGAAAGCGAACATGTCAAGTGCGTCTTTTAGCATTGTTAATATTTCATTGCTCATAATTAACTCCAAACTGGATTGAAGGTCGGGCTCTATGAGAAAAGTAACCAACCCTTAATTTCGAATATTCTCGAATTATAGAAATAAACAGCTACAGATCAAGCGTCATTTCGATGAAAATCGAAATGACTTTCGAAAACCCAGTTTTTCAATGACTTACACAGACACCGTTTTTAAATTTGAATTCGACATACATTTCGACTAACATCGAAATTAAATCTTGAGGAGTTAATATGAACTTAGAAGTCGTTGCGAAAGCACTTAAAGAGTTGGGGCACCCTATTCGCCTAACCATTTATAAGAGTGTCGTTAAAGCTGGCTACCAAGGCATTGCAGTTGGCGGCCTACAAGAAGAGCTAGGTATTCCCGGTTCTACCTTGTCTCACCACATATCAAGCTTGGCGTCTGCGGGCCTAATCAGCCAAAGACGAGAAGGAAGAACGCTATTCTGCGTGGCGGAATATGAGTGCCTAGAAGGTGTGATTGATTTCTTACAAGATGAGTGTTGCGTAAATGAACAGTGCAACTAAGGCATCTTTGAATAAGACACCTTTGAAGCTAGAACAAGTCTGGGCCGAGTATCAGCAAGCATTAAAGTCTTTCCTGCGCTCCAAGGTCAGCAATGTAGCGGGTGTAGACGACTTGCTTCAAGAGATCTTGATTAAGACGTATCAGAACTTACACAAAGTCCAAGATGCAAGCAGTGTGAAATCGTGGCTATTTCAATTAGCTAATCACACGATCATCGACTTCTACCGTAAACATGCACGCCAACAGCGTGACAGCCAAATTGATGCTGAAGACTTGTGGTTTGCCGATTTAGACCACGACACTGAGTTTAAACAGAAGCTTTCGTTGTGCATTGAACCGTTTATTCAAGCTCTACCAGAACAAAGTTCATCGCTACTGCTTGCTGTTGATATCAAAGGCCAAAGCCAGAAAGAGATCGCAGAAGCGCAGAAGCGCAGAACGTCAGCTACTCAACGGTGAAATCTCGTGTACAAAAGAGTCGTGAGGATCTTAAAAAACTGTTTGAGCATTACTGCCACCTGTCCCTTGATAAACAAGGCAATGTGATAGATTGCGCACTTAAACCGGGGACGGATTGCAGCAAGTGCTAAGCTTTGCGCGGGATCACTCATCATTCTGACTATCCAGCGAAATAATCACAACACAGCCAAAATAACCAACCCAACTAGCTCATCTTGCAACGCAACATCTAGGTTATAAACCATTTATGGTGGTCATGCATAACACGCATAGATTAAATCACAAATGGTCATTTGATACATACCCTACAGATGATTATCATGCGCGACTTCTTACCCTATTGAGCGCATGTAAACACCCTATGTTTTCACAATCTCTTTTTGCCCAATTGGCCAGAATGACGCTATTTCTCGTCATTAGCTTGGTGATTGTGCATCACAGCCAGCCATTGATTGATCTCTTGGCTCAGCATGCCGTCAGCAGTGGATGCCACCAGCAGTCCGCGCATGAACATTCAACGCACGAGCGTTCTGGGCACGAGCGTCACCATGAAATGACCGGCCAGCACATGTCTGTGCAAGACCATTCGCATCACCATTAATTTAAGAGTATTAGAATGAGCATTTTCCGTTTTCCTTTATTGGTATGGCTTGGGATCGGCACACTTATTATCAGTCTAGGGATCAGACAATCATTTGGCATCTTCATGCTGCCTATCTCTGAGCATTTCGGCACAGGTCGCGAATTTTTCAGCTTCGCTATTGCCTTACAAAACCTGTTGTTTGGTGTGTTCCAACCCTTTGTTGGTATGGCGGCAGATAAATGGGGCGCACGACGCATCATTATTGCCGGCGCATGCGCTTATGGTTTAGGTCTTCTTCTTACCTCCATTACTACCGAATCAAGCATGCTTCACATTTCACTTGGCGCATTAATTGGCCTTGGATTGAGTGCAACGAGCTACGTTATTGTGCTAGGCGCTGTAGCGAAAGTTGTGCCAGCCGAGCACGCGGCAAAAGCATTTGGCTTAACCACTGCGGCGGGTTCATTTGGCATGTTCGCGGTGATCCCGGGCGCGCAATACATGTTGAATCAATTCGATTGGCAAAGTGCAATGCAAGTATTTGGCACACTGTGTTGCTTGATGATCGCTTTTGCACTGTTCATGCGTGCGCCAAAAGCGGCATCCAATCAATCAACGCAAACAGAAGACGATCAAACACTAAAGCAGGCGCTGTCGGAAGCATATAGCCATAGAGGTTACTGGTTAATTCACGCTGGTTTCTTTGTGTGTGGTTTCCATGTCATGTTCATCGCGACACATTTGCCAAGCTATCTAGCAGACAAAAACCTACCCGCGAGCAGCGCTGCTATGGCACTGGCTTACGTTGGTATCTTCAACATCTTTGGGTCTTACTTCTGGGGTGTGATGGGCGATAAGTTCAGCAAACGTCATGTGATGTCCGCATTGTACTTAATACGTACCGTGGTTATCGGCGCATTTGTAACTCTACCTGTGACTGAGTCCACCGCCGCTATTTTCGGCGCTGCAATTGGTTTCTGTTGGTTAGGTACAGTACCACTAACATCTGGCTTGGTACGTCAGATCTTCGGCGCACGTTACCTATCGACTTTGTACGGTTTGGTTTTCTTCACTCATCAAGTAGGCAGCTTCTTGGGTGCTTGGGTTGGCGGCCTGATATACGATTACTACGGATCTTACGAGCCAATTTGGTGGTCAACGGTAATACTGGCATTTGTGGCTGCTCTTATCCACCTACCGATCAATGATAAGCCAATTGAGCGACAATCACTGGCAACCGCTTAAGGTCAAAGTCGACGCTATAAGCTTTAGGTCTAGGTCTAGGTCTAACTTAAAGGTTTATTGCTGAACTCCCCCACCAGCATTAAATCTACCGACATTCCAATAAAGAAAGTGAGTATTGAAGGCGCACAACCTGAGATATTCGCTCTCTTTTTTTAGGTGACAATATTGATGATCAGCCTCAATATTCACGTTATCCTCACCGAATAATAAGACTATTTTTTTGCTTTTAATTTATAGTAGCCGCTCTCTTAATTAACACTCATCTGTAGGCTCATGGAATACATAGATCAAACTGCCCTTATCGCAATGGCACTCATTTTTGTCGGCTCATTTGTACAAACCGCAATCGGCTTTGGTTTGGCCATTGTTGCTGCTCCATTACTGTTTTTAATCTCGCCCGATTATGTACCTGCGCCTATCTGTTTGGTCGGCCTATTTATCTCTATATTCAACGCGTTAAAACACCGTGCAAACATTTCGATTGGCGGTTTAAAGGTCGCATTACTTGGACGCATTCCGGGATCATTAGCGGGTGGTGCTTTATTGGTGATGGTTTCAACCAGCGTGCTATCACTTTGGCTAGGGTTATTGGTGGTATTTGCGGTAATAGCCAGCCTTCTGCCATTTAGACTTGAGCCAACCCCAACCAAGATGGGGATTGCAGGCTTCTTCTCTGGATTCTTTGGTACCAGTTCCGGCATTGGTGGGCCACCGATGGCGTTACTCCTGCAGCACCAAGACGCAAACCAACTTCGAGGCAACCTTTCTGCGTTCTTTGTGTTTAGCTCTATTATTTCATTATTGGTACAGATCCCGATCGGCTTCTTTACTCTTCACCATTTGATCATCACGCTACCTCTGCTGCCCGCAGCTTGGTTAGGCTATAAAGTGGCTATAATAACCACACAAAGCATACCAAAAGAGAAGATACGTATCGGTTCTTTAGTGCTATGCACGGTCAGTGGCCTTAGCGCGATTTGGCAAGGTTTAGCGGGCTAGCTCGAAGCAGAAACATCGATAAAGCAACAAGCACAGATCCACCACCAAACTATTGAAAGGGCGTTCCATGACATACGATGAGTTCAATGCATTCTGTGAATCACAAGCAGCCACCAGCTATGTAATGCAGTGGAATAACTCTCACGTTTGGAAAGTGGGAGGGAAGGTATTTGCGATTGGAGGTTGGGGACCGAACGACGAGCCTGCATTTATCTTCAAAGCGTCCGCTCAGAATTTCGACTTTCTAAAAGAAGAGCCCGGTTATAAACCCGCGCCTTACTTTGCTTCGCGTGGTATGAAATGGATTCAGCTGTTTGAAAGCACACCAGAAAGGGATGAAGAATTGAGATACTACCTCACTGAATCACACCGAATTGTCTCTTTAGGGCTAACCAAAAACAAACAAGCAGAACTCGGGCTCAATCAGTAGCTAGAATTTCTGCTTGTTAATAGATCACCTTTCAAAACTTAGGCCGCTCTAAGGAACTTGGGCAATAAAGGCTCTATTTTTTGCGTTGGCACTAGTGGCACCAATAGATAGATGAGACCCGCAAAAGCGATAGACGCCGCGAGATCTTCTGGGCGATGCATACCAAGCCAAACTCGGCTATAAGCCACTCCCCCTGCCCAAGCCAGCAGAACACCAACCAAATAAAAGCGCTTTGCTTCTAAAAACACCCCCCCAAAAAACGCCAAACAGACACCAACGAAAATCATATGCCCCGATGGAAAAGAGTAATCGGTTTCCCCCAACCAGTGGCGCGATCGCCAGTCGCTCACTGCCTCTTGGACAGATTCAATCGCGGCATTCTTTTCAGCCAAAGGGAGTTCATAAAACAGCTCTGGGATTTCAACGACTTCTTGTGTCACTAAATATTCAGAATAAGGTCGAGGGATCTCTGTTGAATACTTGAGGAACGTCTTAGCTGCGAAGCTGATCACCAACAACAGACCAAGTTGCAAGAAAAGACTCACTAACTTCGCTTTAGAGAACTTCAGAGTGAGTAACAGCAGAGATAAAGCCGCTAACGTCAATAAAAATCCTTGATTGCCCGCAGAATAACTGACAAATGTCATCAGTGCGCCATAAAAAGGCAACACAGCCCCACCTAAGTCGAAGTCGGAACCAAAGATCATCAGTGGCAATAGAGAATACAAACTTAGGGCGAGCAGTAATAAACCTTTTGATTTGTGAGAGAGCATTGGAGTCATCGCTAAGAGCTTTCAGATAAAGAGATGGAATGCTATCGCAGCTTTGCATCGCCAATATCAATTTTATGTCAAAACGGTCAGCAAACTGTCATGGTGTAACAAGAACAAATAATTGGAACGATTTAACATTGACCAGACCAATTAATGCAATCACCTCTCATAAGATCACTATCAGCATCAGCGTCCACTGTAATCATACACATTAGCTAATAAATTCAGTGAAATACGACGTAACGTGCGCAGCGATACTTGGCGTGTCGTCGAATGACTATGATGACAAAGTGAACAATTAGTAAGTTCTTAGGTTAGAATCTCAAAAATTTTGTTGTCAGTCCTTTAAATCCATTATTGAAAGGATTACCATCAGCTCCGCTTTTAAAGCAAAACAAATTATTAATTTTTATTCTCAGGGCGGGGCGAAATTCCCCACCGGCGGTATATCCTTAGCATAATCTAAAGATAAGCCCGCGAGCGCTCGATTTATCGAGGTCAGCAGATCTGGTGAGATGCCAGAGCCGACGGTCATAGTCCGGATGAGAGAGAATGGAAACACACTCGTTGACGTTAGCAAGGCGCGCCTATTTATTGGGTTCATGCCTCCAACTCGAACGGGTGCATTTCGTTTTGGATAAAACCATAATGAGCTAAGGCCAACTTGTAATGAGTCAGCTTTGTCGTACTCGGTTTACATCCCTCATACAGCCCTGATTCTGGTGATATTTTAGGAGTTTAACCATGAATCAGTCTTCACTACTTGCCGAATTTGGCGAACCAATCACTCGCGTTGAAAACGCACTGCAAGCTCTGCGCGAAGGCCGTGGTGTACTGTTACTCGATGACGAAGATCGCGAGAACGAAGGCGACATCATCTACTCAGTAGAACACCTAACCAATGCTCAAATGGCACTTATGATCCGTGAATGCAGCGGCATCGTGTGCTTGTGTCTAACTGACGAGCAAGCAAACCAACTAGAGCTTCCACCTATGGTTGTTGATAACAACAGCGCAAACCAAACTGCGTTTACGGTGACTATTGAAGCGAAAGTGGGCGTAACAACAGGTGTTTCTGCCGCTGACCGTGTAACAACGATTAAGACAGCTGCAAACCCAGCAGCTAAGCCTACTGACCTTGCTCGCCCTGGCCACGTATTCCCACTGCGCGCTCGTAAAGGTGGCGTACTTGCTCGCCGCGGTCACACAGAAGGTACTGTTGATTTGATGCAAATGGCTGGTCTTCAGTCAGCGGGTGTATTATGTGAAGTAACCAACCCAGACGGCACAATGGCAAAAGCGCCAGAGATCGTTGCTTTCGGTAAACTGCACAACATGCCAGTACTGACCATTGAAGATATGGTGATGTACCGTAACGAGTTTGACCTTAAGCTTGCGTAACGATCCACTCATGCAGACACGCGATGCTAAATAGCGACCACTGACGCTCGCGAACCGCCGAAAGTAAACATCAAAAGGCCCCACTCACCGTTCATTACGACGACTGAGGGGGGCTTTTTGTTTTTAATGCCTTCCCATAAAGTACGTTGACCGACTAACTTATGCTTACAGACTGACTTATATCGGTAAGCTGATTTATGTTGATAAGCTGATTGATGTTCGTAAAAGGTGTCGATTGCCCCCCCCCCCCCTATCTGCCTGGTCAAATTCCGTACAAACTCTCAAAAAATGCAGCAAAAATTGAAACATACTCACTCTATTGGTGATCTAGTGCACCAATATCGAACATCAATAAATTCACCAAAAACATAAAGCACTGAAATGTAAGATCTAATTTATTGGCACAGTTCGTGAAGTACCACTAAGTAGGTATACGAATATTAGGAGTTGAATATGTTTGTAGTTATTTCAGTTGGTTTATCCATTGCAGTACTTGCTGCGCTATTTCATTTTTCCAAAAAGAGACAAACAGGGCTGTCACACCGCTACGAAACCTTAGTGCTACTCAGAGAATTATTGTTGCTATCACGCAAACATCGCGCGGCAACCCATTATGCTCTGGCTTACAAGTTATCCAGCGACTCAATTCGTAAGGTCAACGAAATTTACGACGACATCCTTGAGGTGTCTGGATTGCTGCAATCACATGTTTCGTTCGATAGCCGCCCTATGTATCGTATCTATCATCTTAAGCTGATTGCGATGCACAACGATTGGCAAAATCGCAGTTTGGTGCGCAACCAATCGATTCATGGCAAAACCATTCGCCATAGCATGTTCTTGATGGATGAAGTGATGCTCATCTGGTTGGTTCAATCTGAACGAGAAGACATGAGTCGCGAGTACCACATGAATTGGCAACAAATCTTAGATTGCATGGAGATCCTAACCAAGCTCAGAATGTGCATCCCTGATATGGATAAGCCCGAGCAGTACTTAAGGTTCAAGTTCTACGCGTCTCAAACGCACCGTAAGCTTAACCAGTTATCGATAATCTGCCCTATCAGTAGTGGTTCACCCGTTTGCACACGTGCAATGCATGCACTCACCGAGATCGCATCAAGCAATGAAGCGACTCAACCTGCAGACAGTATGTACGAACTAACCAGTGATATATCGAGCGTCGTATCACAAGTCTACGACCAAGTATTATCCGACATGACCAGAAGCTTATATCAGCCTTTACCGGACATTAACGATAAGGCGATACACACCCGATTATCCGTATATTAATGCGTGTAAAGACTTCGTGAGAGGAGAGCATGCTGGAACTCTGAATTCTTGAGTTACAAATCCGATATCACCCTTGATATCGGATTTTTGTATTTATGGAACATCACACACTTCTGCTTGTCTGTTTTAAGATCAAATATCTACTTATAATTAAAAATCAACGTACTAACGAAGGACAAGAACAAGAACAAGAACAAGAATGAATATACCACGTAATTAAACCAAAGGCAGATGCCCCGTTTTGACGAAAATAATGGTCTCTTCTTCGACAAATGGGAAATGCTCACTCATGTGAGGGCTGCGTATCCAAGTGTGTTTAGGGTACTCGCCATACTCATCTTTAAAGGTGCCAGAGAGTACAAAGATCTCTTCGCCACCGAAATGACGATGCGGCTGAAAGCGTTCACCAACTGGCCATTTCACCAAAGCGACATGTTCATGCTCAAACTCATGCAATGGCATCACTTGTAAGCCGCCACTCCCCGCTACCCATTCTGTTTCCAGAGTATTGATACGAACTTGAGCGAGATCTCTTGGATCAAATTGATTGAGTTTAACCAAGATCGTACAACCCTTTCTGCTTGAGGGTGAGTGCGCACTGCCCGGTGGGTTCCGGAGATAAGTGCCAGCGGGAAAATCTCCGGTTTCATCAGAGAACACGCCATCCAATACCAAGATCTCTTCGCCTTGCGGGTGCGGGTGCTCAGAAAACGAAGACAGAGGATCGTACTTCACCACACTGGTTGTGTGACCCGATTCTTTTTGTTCGCGTTCTAGCGGCTTGCGCCATACCCCTTTGGCAGGGCTAACTATCCAATCCAGTGATGCGGTTTCAATCACCAACCTCTTTGCAAAATCCATATTTAACATCGTAGCAGCCTTATTCTTGTCTGGTCGTTATTGGGTTTGATCTTTATTCTAAGTTAAAAATGATAAAAGCAGCAGCGTAAGTGAATACTTACTAATGTCATGCAATGCCAAAAATGCTTACCAAGCGATCACGATTTTTTGCAAGCAAGTCTCAACTGACTGGCATCTGCTCAAAACGGCTTTTCACAAAATCAATGAAGGTTCGAATTCGTCTGGGTTGATATCGATCTCGATGGTAGATAACAGAAAAATCCACCTTAGGCACTATCCACTCATCAAACACCTGCTCTAGTTGTCCGTCATTGAGTTCTTGTAAGCAATAGATGATTGGCACGCGAATAATTCCGTTACCTGACTTCGCACCTTGCACCAACACTCGGCCATTTTTACATTGCAACCTGCCCGTCACATGCACATCGACCTTATTGTTAGTTTCGTCCAGCGCTTGAAAAATCCATTTACGTACCGAACCCGTTAAGCAATCATGATGGATCAGATCTTTGGGATGATTAGGCTTTCCTTTACGAGCAAAATACTCAGGGCTCGCGAGTGTTCCCATCTCAATGTCCAAAAGCTTTCTTGCGATAAAGCCCGCGTCTTCTATGCTTCCCATGCGAAAAGCGATATCGAACGCGTCTTCAATCAGATCCACTCGGTGGCTACTGAAATCAAGGCTGATGCTGATGTCGGGATAGAGCAACATAAACTCATTAACCAGTTCCGCAATGATCACTTCTCCGAGGTAACCACCAACGCAGTTGACCTTGATATCACCACGCACCTCCTCAACATCATCGATGGCGGCAATCAGGGCTTGGTCGATATTATCGAGCGCCTGTTCGCATTTCGCATACAGATCTTGCCCCGCGTGAGTCAGCCTTAAAGTTCGAGTGGTGCGGATAAACAACGTCACACCCATCTGCTTTTCTAGGCTACTCACTTGGCGTGATACGTGGGATCGAGACACATCCAACTCCTGTGCCGCTTTGGTGAAGTTGCCTAAACGCGCAATAAGTACGAAGGAACGAATATCAGACAGGTTAATTTGATTGAGCATGGCCGCCAGCTTACTTGTGAAATTTAAAAAGAGATGAAGCTATCAAGTGAACACCTTTATTGTTGCACCACAGCAACAGTGTTTCAAGTAAAGCACTATATATCAACAATGCTATTTTCCTTAATATACCTCCATCGCAACGAAGCAAGACAACAAGCACTTGATTCGAATGAACTTAAACAATACATCGTAGCCAACCGACGCAATAAAAGTACAGAGGAAATAAAATGAAAAAACTGATCGTAATTACAGGTGCAAGCTCTGGTATTGGTGAAGCAATCGCTCGTCGTCTAAGCGATGAAGGCCACCCTCTGCTACTTTTAGCTCGTCGTGTTGACCGCCTTGAAGCACTAAACCTACCAAACTCTCTATCAGTAAAAGTAGACGTGACAGACAAAGCGTCTTTTGATGCAGCAATCGCACAAGGTGAAGCGAAATTTGGCCCTGTAGACGCGCTTATCAACAACGCTGGTGCAATGCTTCTTGGTCAAATCGATACTCAAGACGCTAAAGAGTGGAAGACAATGTTCGACGTGAACGTAATTGGTCTTCTAAACGGCATGCAGTCTGTACTTGCTCCGATGATGGAACGCAACACAGGTACTATCATCAACATCAGCTCAATTGCAGGTAAGAAAACATTCCCAAACCATGCAGCTTACTGTGGTACTAAGTTCGCGGTACACGCTATTTCTGAGAACGTTCGTGAAGAAGTTGCTGCTTCAAATGTTCGTGTTACGACTATCGCACCGGGTGCGGTAGAAACAGAACTTCTGTCTCACACTACATCTCAAGAGATCAAAGACGGTTACGATTCTTGGAAAGAAGACATGGGTGGCGTACTGGCAGCTGACGATATTGCTCGCGCTGTATCATTCGCTTACCAACAACCACAAAACGTATGTATCCGTGAAATCGCTCTAGCGCCGACTAAGCAACAGCCATAGGCCTTTGCTATCGCGACTAAATCAGCGATGAATAAGCTATGAACTAAAAAAGCGCCACGACTTAACAAGTCGTGGCGCTTTTGTTTTGATTCAATCTAATTGCTAGCAATAAGCGAGATTAGAAGTCGACTATGACGGTTGACTGCTGTTTTATGAAAAATCGATGATGGATAGTAGACGCCAACACTAACAGCCAACCGCTTTGGCTAACTTGGATCAAAATAGGGCAAGCCAATATACTGGCGCATTAATTTGGTGCATCTATATACAACTGACTTAAGCCTTGTTTAATATTCAACGAGTTACACTTGGCTTAGTGCTTGCAAGTCTAGGTTCATAATCATAAATACATTAAGGTTCTGACCATGCAAGACACTGTAACAATCGTTCTAGCCGGCGGTGTTGGCTCGCGACTTTCCCCTCTCACCGATAACCGCGCAAAACCCGCAGTACCCTTTGGTGGTAAATATCGTATCATCGACTTTACGCTAGCGAACTGTCTACACTCTGGGCTGCGCCAAATTCTGGTTCTGACTCAGTACAAATCTCACTCTTTGCAAAAACATTTAAGAGATGGTTGGTCGGTACTTAACCCCGAGCTCGGCGAATACATCACCAACGTTCCCCCACAAATGCGCACTGGTGATAGCTGGTATAGCGGTACTGCCGATGCGATTTATCAAAACTTGTATTTGTTATCGCGCAGCGAAGCCAAGCATGTGGTGGTGCTGTCGGGCGACCATATCTATCGCATGGATTACGCCCCAATGCTGAAACAGCATAAACAGAATCAAGCTGATCTGACGGTTGCCTGTATGGAAGTGTCGATTGATGAAGCCAAAGAGTTTGGTGTGATGGAGATAAACGAATCTCTGCAGATCAATAACTTTACCGAGAAGCCACGCTACCCAGCCTGTGTACCCGGTCGTCCAACACGAAGCATGGCATCCATGGGGATTTATATCTTCAATAAAGAAGTGCTGACACAAGCCTTGCTGGCGGATGCAGAAGATCCAAACTCAAGCCACGATTTTGGTAAAGACATCATTCCCAAACTGGTGAGCAATAACAGTGTATACGCTCACAAGTTTGGTGACGAAGAAGGCCGAGTGACCCAAGATGCTTATTGGAGAGATGTCGGCACCATCGACTCTTACTACCAATCCAATATGGACTTGTTAAAACCAACCTCACCTATTGACTTATACCAACCCAACTGGGCCATTCGTACCTACGAGCCGCAACTGCCACCCGCACGCACCATCGCATCGGTTGAAGGCAACCAAGGAATATTCATCAACTCGATGATAGCTAACGGGGTTGTGATCGAAGGGGGGTCAGCACAAAACTCTATCTTCTTCCCTAAGGTTAAAGTCAGCAATGCCGCCATTGTGATTGATAGTATTTTGTTTGAGGATGTAGAGATTGGCCGCAACTGCCACATTCAAAACTGCATCATCGATAAGAACGTGAAAGTACCCGATGACACTCAAATTGGCGTCGACTCAGTTGAAGACGCCAAACGCTTCCACATATCTAAGCAAGGTGTCATCGTGGTGCCGTCTTCCTATCAATTTGAATAGCGAGCTCTTTTAGAACAATATAAAATCGAAAAACTAGATACGAAAAAGGCAGCGAATTCGCTGCCTTAATTAAGTGGCGGCCATTCAGCTTGCCAGCCAATATACTACACCAATAGTAGTAAATAACTGGTCACTTTAGAATGGCCCTAGCTCGATCATTTGAGCAATCACAACAGAAATCAGCGCGCCTGCCGACCAGAACAAGAATAACGGTAAGAAGAAACGAACCCACTTGGTGTAAGGCACTTTTGCTATCGCCAATACCGCTAACAAGCCGCCGTTGGTTGGGTAGATGTAGTTAGAAATACCATCACCCAGTTGAGAAGCCAGTACCGCAACTTGACGAGTCACATCACCAATATCAGCCAAAGGAATGATGATTGGCATCGTGATCACCGCTTGGCCACTGCCTGACGGAATGAATAGATTGATCGTCGCCTGAGAAAAGTAGATCCCTGCTGCAGCAACTAACTTAGAGCTGCCAGAAATGATCTGCGCAAGGTAGAAGATAATCGAATCGACAATCTTCGCATCTTCCATAATCGTCAACACTGAACGTGCAAAGAAGATGATCAGAACAGCGACGAGTACATCACTCACTCCTCTCGTCCAATATTCACAGATCTTGTTTGGAGATAAGCCTGCCACTAAGCCCGGGATGATCGCCATCGCCACGAACGCGCCCGCGATCTCGGTGAAACCGAAACCCATCGCTAATGTGCCGTAAATCATGTATGCGAATACGCCCAAGAACGCGATACCCGCACACTTTTCACGTACTGTTAGTGTTTTAACTTCTACACTAGATTCGTAGTGGTAACCCGTACCATGCAACAAACCTTTACTTGGATCTTGCTTTACTTTACGCGCGTAATTCAGCACATACCAGGCACCAGTTAAGAGCATGAACATACCGACGATAAAGCGATACCACATGCCAGAATACATCGGCAATTCAGCGATAGAGTGAGCAATACCAGTAAAGAATGGGTTAGCTAGCGCCGCCGCAAAGCCAGCACAGCTCGCCAACAAAACAACGCCAAGCGCTGTCATTGCGTCATAACCCAGCTTGATGCAGATAGGGATCATCAAAGAGATAAAAATCACATCAAGCTCACGCATACCCGTAAAGGTTACGTTGAAGAAAATCGCTATCATGATCACAGGGGCAATCACATACAAGCCCTGTTTCTTAAGCTTTGTGGTGAGCGCCACAACCGATGCGTCTAATAGACCCATGTGTTTGATAATGCCAAACGCACCACCAACAAACACCACAACACCCATCACGCCAGAAGCAGAAGTAAAGCCTTTAAAAAATGATTCAAAAAAGGAGGCTAACGTTGTTGGATTATTGGTTAACAGTGTGTAGCTGTCTGGGTCGATAACCGTACGGCCATCCATCACAACTCTCTCAAATTCACCAGCAGGGATGAAGTAAGTGGCAATTGCGGCAACGATCACCATGATAACCAGAGAAAGAAACGGGTGGTTTACCTCTCTCTTGGTCGAATCTGTGTTACCAGATGTAGGTACGGAGTTAGATACCGTAGTCGTCATATAGACTCCTTACTTGTCAGCCACTAAGAATGACTTAGTCGCTCAGTAGATTTAGGGAAAAACGAACCCCGTCCGCAGAACAGGGTTGTGTCTAAAAAGGTCTTTGATAGATGGCGCTCTCAAACGTACTTTGGTTGTAGAAGACAATCCCACAACCCAACAGTGGAGTCGTAAAACTCCCCTTTTTGCGTCCGAGCAAAATGCAGATGTTCAGCTAAGTTAGGCTAAACTGAATGAGGTCATTACGATAAAGTAAACAGAAAGTCTGTTTTCGTAATGTTTTTTTTATCAATTACAAAGACAAGCGGCGGATACTACCACAACAAGCCGTAAATTGTCAGAAAAGCGTGAAGTTTGTCATATATTTCTCGTAAACATAAATGCGGTCAATGACACTCAAGCGTCTTTTCTAGATTTAAGTCTTTGCATTTCAACATTGAACGTACCTTGTACCTACCAATACATGAGTACAGCAACCCAAATTTTGTTGTAAAAGTCATCAAATGGGTCAAGTAACAAGTTCGGGATGATAAAAACGATAAAGGGAGATCCACTGGCTATAATACCAATCACAATAAGTAAGTGATCAGAAATAGCGCAGGAAAAAGCTTGAGAACAAGGCTGCTCTTTTCAACAAGAAATTTCGATAAGTAGTTATTCTACAATCAAAAATTGTAGCGCAGTTATCGATCGTTTTAACAAGCTAGGGTGAGCCGTTATTTACTACGATTGGATGAGCTCAAGGTCAGAGCAAACCATCGAGGATGGAGTTTTTTTGAACATGTATTGAAAACACGAAACATAATATGCGAACAGTTAATTGGACTTTCAAGGGAGGAAACAGAGAATATTTGATAACACTGAGCTAAATCACACATGTGTACTTTCTCTATTGGTTAATCTATCCGTTATTTGCTACGTTTAAATGACACAGTCATTGGAAAGGTATGATTTATGAAAGTAAACGTTCAAACACATCACGTATCAATTAACGACGACTCACGCAAAGACATCGAAGGTAAATTCGAAAAGATATCTAACCATTTTCCATCACTGATCAGCAGCGACATCATCATCACCAAAGAGCATAATCAACATCAAGTTGAAGTATTCACTAACTACGAAGGTGTGCGTGTAACAGCGAAAGCGACAAATGACGTTATGTATCCGGCTATCACATCAGCACTCAAAAAGCTAGAAGCTGGCCTAAGCAACCGTAAAGGACAATTAAAAGCCGATCTACATGAGAAGCCAACCAGCACCAAGCCAGAGATCGCTTCAGACATCATACAAGAGATGAAGCTGGTATAATTTATCAAGCCGTTAAAGCAAGACTAGTCGGTAAAATAGACGAACAGTTGAAGCGTACTAACAAATAGAAGCTTGTTCAGATTTTCAAAGCCAGCACATGTTGCTGGTTTTTTCGATCGGTTTGAAGCACGATTCAATCCCACTTTCAGCTCTCGCTCTCAGGAGTTGAAAGTAAAGTCTAAGCCGAAGTAGACAATTACTTCTCTTTAATTAACAGACAATTACTTCTCTTTAATTAATAGATGATTACGGTTATCACGGCTCTTTTTAATCAGCTCGTTGCTTTCGTCAATGTCATCTGACTTTGCTAGGCGATCATAAAGCAGCACATTAACCGTGGCGGCTAGATTCATACAGCCGACAGTTGGCACATACACCACATGATCCGCTCTATCTGCAACATCTTGAGAAATAGAACCGTCTTCAGGGCCAAAAATATAGATCGCATTTTCAGGGTGTTTAAAACGCGGTAGCGGTGTGGCACCTTCCGCCAATTCCACACAGACGAGCTTGGTTTGTGGATCAAGGTTATCTAAAAACGACTCGACACCCGTTAGTGGAATAGTACGCGCCGCACTCTTGGTATCGGTATGAAATTTAGCAGCTTTTTCGTAGCGTTGCCCGGTGTATTTAACTTGGTCGACTTGGTAGCAACCAGCCGCACGCATCACAGCACCCACGTTTGTCGGGCTCTTTGGGTTAGTTAAACCAATAGTCACATGGCTTTTGTTCATGAATCTTTCTCACTTAACGAATAGGCATAGCAGGGGGCTACAAAGCGTCGCATTCTACCAAAGCAGCGGCAAATTCAAAAGCATCGTCACAAACCACGCTTTTCGTCATTAAGCCCGTAGTTGAAGGCTTCTAACATCAAGAATCTAACCGCCATCATGTTTATAAAACAAAAACATTTTTGGGTAACAATTCAATCACAAGTCCATTTACATTTTAAAACCACATTAATAATGTGTTGGGAGTAGTATGAAATAATCACAAAGGAAGCGTGACATGACCCTAACCATCAAAAACCGCCTTTATATTCTCTCTTTCATTCCGTTGCTACTAATGGCAATTGGCATGATGAGCGTGACGTATATGAAGAGCACCGAGCTAACCGCACAGCAAGTTGAATCGACGCGTAGCAATATGATGGCGATGAAAGAGAAGGAACTCAAAGCGTGGCCGAGACATCTAGCATGTCTTCTCGCGCTGCGCAGGTTGACGAAATTACTACAGGGCAGCGTGAAGAGACAGAACAAGTTGCAATGGCGATGACTGAGATGACCACAACAGCGCAAGAGATCTCAAGCAACGCAAGTCAAGCCGCTGATTCCGCTAAGCTTGCAGAGGGTAATGCAAAAGAAGCGCAACAGATCGTAAACGCAGCTGCAGACTCGGTGGCAGGTCTGGCGAGCGAAGTATCAGAAGCGAACACCGTTGTGTCTCGTTTAGAAGGCGATGTGCAGAACATCTCCTCTTCGTTGGCGGTGATTCAAGACATTGCCGAGCAAACTAACCTACTCGCGTTGAATGCCGCAATTGAAGCTGCGCGTGCGGGCGAACAAGGCCGTGGCTTTGCTGTAGTAGCCGATGAGGTACGTAAGCTAGCAAGCCGAACTCAAGAGAGCACTGGCGACATTCACAAGATGATTGAGCAACTTAAAGCCGCCTCAGATGCTGCTGTGAAGGCGATGGACTCAAGTCAAAACCGAAGTGCGCAAACCGTGGAAGAAGCGAATGCCGCAGCCGAAGCACTGGCGAAGATCCAAGAGTCGATCGATACCATAATGGACATGAACTCGCTTATTGCTACAGCAACTGAACAGCAAAATATTGTCGGCCAAGAGATATCTCAACGCATCGTGGTGATTTCTGACCAAAGCTCACAATCGGCCGAACTCGCGAATCAAAACCGTACTGGTAGCCAAAACCTCAACAGTCGTGCAAATGAGCTGTACCACTTAGTAGATCGTTTCACCGTCTAATACATTTTCGGTTTAGTAAGCCGTAGTCAAACGCGACTTAACCCTAAAACACGTTGAGCTTCTAGACAGGTGGCGTTAAGCGGACAATCTTGACACTTGGGTTTAGGGTTACAGAGCTGCTGACCATGTTCGACTAACAAACCATGATAGTAGCCGTACTTTTTGGTATCCAGAGGGATTACGGTTTCCATCAAGGCTCGAAATTTTTCATACGATTTAGGTACATCGAGTCCATTACGAGTGAATATCCTTCTTGCGTACGCATCAATCACAAAAGACGGTTTACCTATCGCATAAACCAGAATCGCGTCAGCTGTTTCACCACCGATTCCTTTGACTTCCAGTAGCTCTTTTCGGAGCTGATCTTTGTCCTGCTCACGAACCACCGAAATATCATATTGATACTTTGAGAACCACTTTGTTACGGCCTTCAACTTAATGGCTTTTTGATTGTAGTAGCCACTAGAACGAATCTTTTGGGCAAGGTCATCAAGACCCATATCGGCTACTGACCTTGGGGCGCACTTATCGCCTAAATTGGTGAGTGCTTTCTCAGCGTTCTTCCAGTTGGTGTTCTGAACCAGAATAGCGCCTAACACTATCTCGTAAGGGTCTTCCCTTTGCCACCAATCAAAATAGCCATAGTGCTGCTCAAGGGTATTAAATACATCGAGTATCAGCTCACTTTGATTACTAAGATCCTGGCGGCCAACAGTCATACACTAATCCAATTGCTCAGAAAGGAAGTCCACTAACAAGCGAACCTTTGAAGATAAGTTGCGGTTCTGAGGATAAAGCGCCCAGATCCCTTCTTTATCGTCTCGGTAATCAGGCAATACCTCGACCAATTCTCCCGAATCAAGATCTTCACTCACGTAGTAATCTGGTAATTGAACCAAGCCAACACTCTGCTTCGCAGCATCCAACAAGGCCAAACCACTATTACACTTAATGCGTCCGTTAACACGAACTGAGCGAGGGCGTCCATTCTCTTTGAAGCGCCAATGCTCAAAGCCACCAACCAAGCATTGGTGATGGCTTAACTCAGAAAGCGTATGCGGCTCACCATAACGCTCAATATAATCAGGGCTAGCGCAGACGTAGAGTTGTCGCTGAGAGAGTTTCTTGGCGATAAGGCTGGAATCCTCTAAGCGGCCTAATCGAATCGCGACATCAACCCCGGAATCGATAAGGTCAAGCTTTTGGTTGGTCAGCATCAACTCCAACTCCACCTGTGGGTGCAAGGTTAAGAATTGATGAAGCAATGGGGCCAGTTGACGCTCACCATATGTCACGGGGGCTGTGACTTTCAGCAGCCCTTTCGGTGTCGATTGCATCTGTGTGACAGCGAGTTCTGCAATTTCTAATCCCTCGATCAGCAACTTACATTGCTGATAGTAGAGCTGTCCGGCCTCAGTTAACGAAACCTTACGCGTCGTTCGATTGAGTAGTTTCACCGCGAGTCGCTCTTCAAGGTTCGCCACTCGGCGGCTGATCTGAGCGACGGATGTGGCAAGTTTCTGCGCAGCCCCCGTAAAGCTTTGCCGCTCTGCCACCGTAACAAACTCAGTCACCCCTTCCCAATTGGCCATACACCTTTACCCTATAATGAACCATGATCACCCACACAGTGTATGGAAGTTACCAGTCCGTGTCACTTGCTTGGTAAGCATGGGTCACTTTGCCTAACACGCAAAAGCCATAATCCTCACTGAGGTTGAGCGATAAACTAACCGTATTCTAAAATTTACACTTATTTGCCGCCGATACACGCAAAGACTGGAGAAGTGTTAGAAATAACACCATAATATACAGCTCTAAAATAAGTAGGTAAGAACATGAAAATTTGTGGTGTTGAAATCAAAGGTAACGATGCAGTCATCTGTCTTCTTTCTCTGTCAGATGGTGTATTTAACATTCCCGATTGCCGAGTTTCAAAGGTTGCGATTAGCGACGCAAACGACACACAGAATATGAAAGACTTTCAATTTTCTTTTGCAAAGTTGATGGAAGATTACCAAGTAGAAAAGGTGGTGATTCGTCAACGCCAAACCAAAGGCAAATTTGCGGGCGGCGGTTTTGGTTTCAAACTAGAAGCAGCCATTCAGCTGATCGACGGCCTAGACGTTACAGTTGTATCTCCAAATGAGATCAAAGAAAGCCTGAAGCGAAATCCACTGATGATGAAATTCAAAGAAACGGGCCTTAAACAGTACCAAGAAGCACCGTTTACAACGGCTTACGCTTGCTTAATGAAGCGCTAATCAGCCGTACTGCTCATTGATGCAAAAAGAGCCTGAATCATCAGGCTCTTTTTGTTGGCGGCTATTTGTCGGAGTCTATGTTGATGGCTTTATCGACAGGAGTTTCTGTTGAGGCTCCTTTACCACTGATTTCTATACGACAAATTGTTTTAGCCTACGCTGTTGCTCTTCTGCTAACCGTGCCAGCTCTTCTGTCGCAACCGAACTTTGTGCGATACCGGCAACGTTTTGAGTGACCACATCCGATACGACTTCTACGTTCTTAGAGATATCGTTGCTGACTGCAGACTGCTCTTCAGAAGCCGTGGCCACCAGAATGTTCACCTCAGAGATGGAGCCAACAGATTCAATAATAGAAGAGAATGACTTAGATACCGATTCAACGGCCTCTTTCGATTGTCGAACAAGCTCAATATTGCTCGACATCTCGACATTGGTTGATTCCGATTTTTCTTGTAGTCTTTCGATCAAGGTACGAATGCTTTCCGTCGATTGCTGAGTTTTACCCGCTAAGTTTCTTACTTCATCGGCAACCACAGCAAAACCTCGACCTTGCTCTCCGGCACGAGCCGCTTCAATCGCTGCATTCAACGCCAACAAATTCGTTTGTTCAGAGACACTGCTGATCACATCAATCACTGAGTTGATATCCAGTGAGTAAGCTTTCAGCTCCTCAAGCGCCTCTGCAGTGCTGTTGACTGAATCTGAAATTTGACCAGAAATCACTTCCAGAGCATTGACCGCGGCGTGACCATTCGATACTGAATCACTCGCGTTGCCCGCTTGTTGCTCGGCATGATTGGCATTTTGACTCACTTCTTTGGCCGTCATAGACATTTCATTTATCGCGGTCGCGATCTGTGTCACTTGGTGACTCTCTTCTTGCGCATTAGCTGAGGATTGCGTCATCACCGCGCTTAATTCAACTGATGATGCGGCTACACTTTCGGCAATATTAGATAAGTCACTGATCACCAGTGCTAAGCTATCTGCTGAGCGGTTGTAATACTTAGCCAATACGTTAGCTTCGTTTTTGCCTTCAACTTCAGGTAGCCTTGTCGTCAATTTTTGCTTAGATAAATCTTCAAGTGCATTACATACCTGATTGATTTTGTTTGAAATAAAATTCGACAATACCAAACCTACACTGAAAGAAACACAAATAACAATCAACAAAATACCAAGCAATAGATAGACCGAGTCAGTGATTTCACGCTCTGCTTCATCAACTTCAGCAAGAAGATTCTTAGCAAACATATTGGTTCTGCTTGATAATGTATTTCTAATTAACACGCTAAGTTCTAGACCTTCTGAGAGAAATTGGTCACGTTCGAGTTGCGAAACGAAACCACTGTCATAATCATCAAAAACCTGTTTAGCACGTTTATGGTGCTGATAATACGCCTCAATATTATCCACATAACTTTGTTCAAAAGCGTCTCGCCCCACCCGATCAAACAGATTTTGATAGTCGCGATACCAGCGCTCCACTTTATCACCATAAGCTTTCCTGCTCTCCTGAGAATAAACAGAGGTTGATAGATCAAGCCTCAGTTGCCAGAACGGGATGGTCTGTTCATCCATAATATCAAGAACAATATCAATAGCTTTGTCAGTCTCAACTGTTGATGACTGACTAACATTGAGCAGTTTATTGGCTGAATAGCCTATTGATAGCGAGACAATCGCAAGTGAACACACCGTCAGCAACAAAATGAGCTGCTTGATAGTGAGATTGTTGAACAACTTTTGCATTGATACTTCCCTAATGATTACAAATTGACAATAATGTTGACATCTAAGCTCAACAAACTAACCATTTTGTTACAACTTTTCTCGTAGGATTTTTCTTACAGGCTCACTATTTATAGCTGTTATTTACAACCATTTCTTAGACGTTATTTACAAAATAATATTTAGAGGTCGTTTACAGTAAGCAAGCCTATACTCGTTCAACTTGAAGAGGCTTTGTTGCGTAAATCGAGTGAACTAAATCAGAATCGTACGATCAGATCAGAGACATTCTCTTATTGACTCCGAT
>NZ_CANLBV010000053.1 GCF_947488985.1 uncultured Vibrio sp. | reverse complement strand
GAAGTACACCTAAACCCAGAAAGAGAAGCTGCTTAATAAGTAAGCAAATGATGACAACTACCTTGAAAAACGCCGATTATAGCATTATTCCTATACTGACTTCAGCAATAAAGCAGCCATGATGTATGCGCTGGACAATATTTACAGTTTCAATAGGTGATCAAGATGAAAGTAGCTATTACGGCAGCAAGTGGCCAACTCGGTGGTGCGATTGTTAAAGCAACAGCAGAGTTATTATCAAGTAATCAGGTAATTGCATTAGCACGCACTCCAGAAAAAGCCAACCATTTAGGTGTTGAAGTACGCTTGGGTGATTACACTCAGCCAGATCAATTTGAGCAGTCCCTGCAAGGTGTTGATGCCTTGTTGCTACTTTCAGGCAATGAAGCGCCAGATCAGAGAATTATCCAGCACCGTAATGTAATTGCTGCTGCTAAGCGCGCCGGAGTTAGCAAGATTGTTTACACCAGTATTCAGGGGGCCGTGCAAGGTACGGCATTCTCTTCGGTTGTGCAGAGTAACCGCCAGACGGAGCAAGATGTACGTGAAAGCAGTTTAGAGTGGGTGATTGGTCGCAATGGTATCTATATCGAACCTGATGTTGAGTATGTCGATAACTACAAAAAACTTGGCGGGATCATTAACTGTGCAGGCGATGCACGTTGTGGTTACACCAGTCGTTCAGAGCTTGCCTATGCCTACGCCAAAATGCTGACAGAAGATAAACACAATGGCCAAACCTATAACCTAAGCGGTGAAGCCATTACCCAACAGCAGTTGGCGAGTTACATCAATGGAGTGTTTGGTACTACTCTTGAGTACAAAGCGGTGTCATTTGAAGAATTCCGCTCGATGTCCATCGAAGGTTTGGGTGAGTTTGTCGGTAATATCATCGGAGGTATTTACCAGGGGATCAGTCTGGGCAAAGTTGATAACCCAAGTGACTATGAACGCGCTGCAGGTCGCCGGCATCAGACATGGACGGATTACTTTGCCACACTGAAATAAGCTTAGCCATTCATTCGTATAGCTGCAGCGGTGATGATTATCACTATGTGGCTTTTTATCTCCTCCAAAGCTCTCGCAGATCGTTTGTCCAAAATTTAAGGAAGTACCATGAATAAAACGGTTGCCACCAAGCCGTTAGTCTTGCGCGGACTGACATTGGATAGCAACAGCCTCACAGTATTGGTAATTAGTATCTGGGTGCTGCTGTTTATGCTGTTTCCCCACTACAGCATTGATTATATAGCTAAGCTAACGCAATTTACGATTAACCAATTTGGCTTGGGCTTTATTTTGTTTTCAACGGCGATGGTGGTGTTAGTACTAGGGATCAGTATCAGTCCATTGGGCAAAATACGCCTTGGTGGTAACACCAGCATCCCAGAATTTGGCACATTCAGCTGGTTAGCAATGCTGTTTACCGCCGGTATGGGCTCTGGGCTTATTTTCTGGGGAATAGCCGAGCCGGTATTTCATGTCTCCAACCTGCCTGAATTTACCAAGGGGATAGGTGATAACACCGATACAGCGTTGGCATTGACCTATTTTCATTGGGGGATCCATGCATGGGCGATTTACGCCATTGCCGGACTTGCGATCGCTTGGTTTAGTTACAATCGTGGCCGTAGTTTACATATCTCTTCGACGTTTACCAGTAAGCCGGGGCGTAGTGTATGGCGTATCGTTGATTGGATGGCCATTATCGCCATCTTGTTCGGCGTGGCGGGCACCTTTGCTAACACCATTGCCCTTATTCAAACGGGGTTAGAACAGACGCTATCCTTGTCGATTGGCTCAATTGGTTTTCGTTACAGCTTGCTGCTATTGATTGCCGTGCTATTTACTGGCTCATCGATTCTCGGATTGCACAAGGGAATTAAACTGCTGAGTCAGTTCAATACCGGATTGATGGTGGCCTTGGCTGTGCTGGTGTTTGTGTTAGTCGATCCATTGCCGACCTTGGCACGAATGGTGTCATCAACAACTAGTTATTTGGCTATTTTGCCTGAGGTCTCTTTCAGTATTGCAGAGGCGTCGCGAGATTGGAGTCTAGGCTGGAGTGTGATTTATATTGTGTGGTGGGTGGCATGGGCACCGTTTGTTGGTCCGTTCATTGCTCGGATTAGTAAAGGCCGTACCATTCGTCAGTTCTTGTTATGTGCGGTAATGGTGCCAACACTGGCATCTATTGTGTGGTTCAGCACCTTTGGAGGTGCGGCACTTGAGCAGAGCTTTGCCAGTGAGGTGATTGATATTGTCAATACCGACTACACTAAAGGTCTATTTTTGTTTTTCGAGCAACTGCCTATGGGGCTGTTGTTCTCATTGGCAGCGATAGTGTTATTGATAACCTTTATTATCACCAGTGCCGATTCAGCGCTGTTGGTGTGTGGCATGCTAAGTGGTAGTGAAAATATCAAAAGCAAGATATTGTGGGCAACGATCCTGGTTACCCTGTCGATGGCCCTGCTGTTTGTCAACGATGTTGACTTGAACAAACAGGTGGCGATTGTCGGTGCTTTACCGTTTACTTTAGTGATGGTAGGTCAGGTGGTAAGCATGCTACGTGATATGCTGAGCAGTAAAGCCTAACGCTGAAAATACAAAACTCTCCCCCTCACCCGATGTACATCGTGCGAGGGGGAGCTGTCGATAACTTTCATTAGTCTCAGCTCTACGATGAGATCCGCGCCAGATTGCCCTCATTAATGAGAAAGCACTTTTACTGCTCTAGCTGCATGAACAAATAACTCTTTTAGCTCTGTGTGACTTGGTTCGATGGCTCTTATTTAAAGAAATGCTGGAAAGGCTCAAAAGTGTGCCTTTCTCTATGTCTATTTTAGATTGAATTTGCCTGAACAACCGAAGCGCATTGACAGCGTTATTGATTGATATACAACGATGATAATCCTAACTTAAACAGATGGAATTGTAACCAAAACTCTTATCTAACAACATGAATCTGGGTTGGTTGTGTCACTGAGAGCTGATACACAGAACGCCGATACACTCAGAGTGGGCACAAAGCACCTGCGATGAGCTCTTCGTGAGTCCAGCCCTGTGGCAGTAATAATTTCCGTGTAACCTGATATTTGCAGTAACTGTTAGGGGGCGGTCATCAATTTACTGAGAGTTTTAGTAAATCTTGTTGTAACAACTTGTTTACAATTCGAGGTAAGCAAAAGATAGGGACGGTCAACATGTTAAACCTACACAACAAATCACTTGATATGACTCATCTACAGAACGCCAACTGCGTGGTGATGGTGCCACCCAAGGAATTTCGATTCAACGAACAAACTGCATCAGATAATGAGTTCCAAACTCGAGTCAATCTCACGCAGGCTGAAATGCAGCGTTCAGCGATGGCAGAATTTAAAGCGATGGCTTCTGAACTGCGTAAACAAGGTGTGCAAGTTATCGAGTTTGATTATCCTGAGTTGGGGGTAGAAACCCCTGATGCAGTGTTCCCAAATAACTGGTTCAGTACCAGTCGTGACGGTCGTTTATTCACTTTCCCTATGGCATGTAAAAACCGTCAACATGAAGTGAAGCCGAGTGCGCTTATTGAAGCGTTGGAAGCTGCTGGTCGCATTATTCACCACACAGAGTCACTCGAGTCTTATATTGCGCAGGGCGCTTACCTTGAGAGCACGGGCGTGATGGTTATCGACCATATCAATAAAACCATTTATGCCGCACTTTCTTTGCGCTGCGATCGTGAAGTGCTAGAGGATTACGCCAAGCGCATTGGCTATTCGCGCGTGGTGTCGTTCCAAACGGCTTTGCCTTCCGGTCAGCCGATTTACCATACTAATGTCATGATGGCGATTGGCGATAATTTCTGCGTGATCTGTGATGAAGTGATCCCTGAATTTGAGCGGCGCTTTGTGATTAAATCTCTTGCCAAAGACAAGCAAGTTATCTCTATCTCAATCGATCAGATGAACCGATTCTGTGGCAACATTCTGCAATTGGAAACAGTGAATGGCGATAAGGTGATCGCGCTGTCTCAATCGGCTTACGATGCGTTTTCTGCGGCGCAATTAGCTCAGCTTTCAACTCACGGGAAGCTGTTACCATTTAACGTAAAAACTATTGAAGACATCGGTGGTGGTTCGGTGCGCTGCATGTTAGGCGAGGTGTTTTTGCCAACACGCGTTAATCGCTTATAACCTGTAAACTCTTGCATTCTGTGAGTGATTGAATACCACTCACAGCATTTATTACTCTTTGCTGATGGTATTTAGCTATCGGAAATACCATCATCCAACCGAGTTGAATGCTCTGTGTTCGATAAATTGAGTTGAGAGTGCCACCACTTTTTTGGAGTGAACAAGCGCGGTGTGAGTCAGCTTGAGTGAGTAGGTATCGGTCGCGCCTTTGAGGTTTGCATCTTCGAGTGTGACCGTACCATCACCTTGGTTTTTGCCAAGTACAATACGACCAACCCCCGCGTCGTAGGTGCCGGTAATCACACCAATTGGTACATCAATATCGTAGTCACCTAAGCCATCATTTAGGATCATTTTGCTCGAACCAAATATAAAACCAAGCCCATGATTCGAGAGTGTTTTCGCGATCGTCGCCCCATTGTGTGGGGTGCCTGCGGTGATGATACAGGTGTCTGCAAAATCGGGCTGATAGAACTTAAAGTAGTGACGGATGAGCAGGCCACCGAGTGAGTGACCAAAGAAATAAACGTCATCATGTTCATCAAAGCGCTCATTGACGAAGCGATCAAGGCGTTTAGCCGCACAAGCAAAACGCAGCGAGTTGTAGGCAAAATTGTGGGTTATAAAGCCACGTTTTTTGAAATTCCTATCCAAATACTGCATGATCAACGCGGGCATATACAAGCCATGAATCAAAACTATATGTTTGTTTTTATTGCTCATTTTCCCCTCCGTCTGATAGTGCATCCAGTATATTCAGTCGCCGAGAGGTTGTCTATCACCTCCGCCTCGGTAGGAGTCCAGTGCCACCTTTAAGCGGCGTAATTTATCGCGCGAACGGTTCTTATGATTGACGGCGATGCCCATCGAAAGGACATCCACCAAGGCTAGCATTGCGTAACGAGAAGCCGATGGTTTGTAGATAAAGTCGGTTTCCATATTTTTAATGGGCAATAAGATATCGGCAATCTTGGCGAGTGGCGTATCTTGTGGGGTTATCGCAATGATCTTAAGCCCATACTGCTTGGCTAACTCGGCCGTTTCGGTGATCTCTGGCGTAAAGCCTGTCGAAGAGAGCATCACCATCACATCGTTGGCGTCGGCGGTGGCCGCCACCATTCTCGACATCAAACCATCGTTGTACGACACCACCGGGTAGCCCAAGCGAAACAGCCGGTGTTGCAGCTCTTGAGAGGCAATGGTTGAGCCACCACCCATGCCGATAGCGATGACCTGTCGGGCGTTATGCAGCCAACTCACTGCGGTTTCAATATCTTGCTCTTTGAACAGGGTTCGGTTGATGTCTAGGCTCTGTTTGATCGATTCATAGATACCTTGATAGCCAGTCTGGTCAACTGGTTCGAGGATAAAGCGTTGGCCAACCGTTAGCGTTTGAGCAAGCTTGATTTTCATATCACGGACGTTGTTACAGTCGATCGCCTTCGCAAAACGGGTAATCGTGGCTTCACTGACTTGAGCACCTTCAGCAAGCTCGGTGATACTGGCATTGGCAGCAAAATCAATGTCGTCCATGATCAGTTTGGCGACTTTTTTCTCTGCATCACGAAGAGCGGGAAAACGCTCGGTTATCTGTGAAATGATATCTACTTCTAAACTCAAGAATCCTGATCCTTTGTTGATGGGGCTAAGCCTTAGCCCCGTTAGTATATCTGATTGCTTCGCTGATGGGGCTAAGCCTTAGCCCCGTTAGTATATCTGATTGCTTCGCTGATTCTAGCTTATTGAAAAATCGAACTAGAAGCAGGTTTCTACCCAGTGGGTTACTTGATGATCGTCATCGCTGATGGCAATGTAGCGCCATTTGTCGAAGGTTAAACATGGGTGTGAGGTTGAAAACGCAATCATGTCGCCCACTTCAATCTCAGCTGAACCGTCCGTTTCAACAAAGGTGTGCTGATCCATCACAGCCGTCGCGGTGAGACCTTTTACTGAGATAGCTTCGCCGTTGCGATAGCCGCGCTCGGCAATAGGTAAACCTGCATCGAAGGCCACATCACGCTTACCTAGCCCAACCACCAGTTTGGTCGGCTCCGGACGAGAGATAACATACGCCCATACCTCAAGTGCCGATTCTAAATCACCACCTAATTCACACGCGTAACCTTGGTTTACCTGCGCACGTTGCAACACCTTGCTTTGGGCATCGAGATAGATCCCAGTATCGTGAATGGCATAGCAGCCAGGGCGGATAATCGCCAAGTAATCTGTTAGGTTCGCCAAGCATTCTGCCACCACGTCATACCAAGCCGAGCCTGCGCCCGTAATGATAGGTTGACCGGTAATTAAGCCGTCTGATGCGAGGCTTTCGACCGAAGTGAGCGCTTGATCCAAGAAGTGGCGAATGTCTTGCTCGGCATTGTCGCCATGAATCACACCTTCATACACCTCAATACCCGCGAGCGAAAGGGCCGATGTTTGTTGGATGAATAGAGCCAGTTCTAAGACTTGTTGCGGAGAGCGACAGCCACAGCGCCCGCCCGGAACACCAAACTCGATCAGTACCTTGAGTGTCTGTTTGGTGTTGGAGAAATATTGGTTAAGTTGCCCCGCGTTTGCTGGCGAATCGACACAACAATAGAAATCAACGTCGAACTCATTAATAAGCTGTTCAACGATCGCCATGTTGGCTTTACCCACCAGTTGGTTGGCCATGATGATGTTTTTTGCACCAGCCATCGCCGCTATTTCAGCTTGCGCTGGCGTCGCGACGGTGATTCCCCATGCACCATTTTCTAGCTGTTGGCGGAAAAAATCAGGCGTCATTGATGTTTTGCCGTGTGGCGACAATTTAACCTGATGATGATCGGCGAATGATTGCATCCAATTCAGGTTATTGGTCAACGCTGATTGTTTGATAATTGCTACCGGAAGCGAAATGTCTTCATCAACCAGTCGATAAACACCGTTCTCAGATTGTGATACTGCTCTCCCTTTTTGGCCTTTTTTAGTCAAGATGAAACTATCTTTTTGATACTTTATAACATCTTTTTGCGCAGGGTTATGTTTCATTGCGGATTCCTAACATGATTTAAGTGGTTGTTATTCAATATTTAAATCTATCTGTAATGTGTTGTGTGATAGAAACTATCACACAAATTAAAATATTATGTGTGTTTTGTCACTAAAAATAATCGGCTGGATTTCTAATATAGATCCATCAACACAGTGGTTTGAGAGAGTGAAAAATGTTGTTCGATACGATAATTAAAAATGTAGAGGTGTTTGATGGCACCGGCGAACAATCGTTTTGTGCCGATGTAGCAATCCGAGATGGAAAAATCGCCGAAATTGGCAAAATCGATCATGAAGATTGTAGCCAGTTGGTTGAGGGAGCAGGCTTAGCATTAGCTCCTGGATTCATCGATGTACACACACACGACGATACCAATGTAATTCGTTACCCAGACTGCCTACCAAAGATCAGCCAAGGTGTGACCACCGTGATTGTTGGCAACTGTGGCATCAGCGCATCACCAACGGTTTTGGCAGGCGATCCACCTGACCCAATGAATCTATTAGGCGCGCAGGCTGACTTCAAATACCCAACCTTTGCCGCGTATGCACAAGCCGTAGAGCAAGCGCAACCAGCGGTGAACGTAGCAGCGTTAGTTGGCCACACCACACTGCGTAACCAAGTGATGGACGACCTACAACGCACCGCAAGCGAAGAAGAAATTGCAGCAATGCAAACCAATCTTGATTTAGCGATGGAGCAAGGTGCATTGGGTTTGAGCTCTGGTTTGGCATACGCAAGCGCGAAACAGGCCAACGCCAATGAAGTCATGCAGTTAGCGAAGGTACTTTCTCGTTATGGCGGTATCTACACCACCCATATGCGTACCGAATTCGAAGAGATCTTAAGCGCGATGGAAGAGGCGTTTGAGACAGGCCTTTACGCGAAAGTACCCGTTGTTATCTCTCACCTTAAATGTGCAGGTGCGGGCAACTGGGGCAGAACCGTTGAAGTACTTGATTTGATGGACAAGGTTTCTGAGCACCAAGATGTCTCTTGCGACTGCTACCCATATTCAGCGAGCTCTTCGACATTAGATTTGAAACAGGTGACAGACGATTTCGACATCTTCATCACTTGGTCTAAAGCAAAGCCAGAACATGCAGGCAAAACGCTGAAGCAGATTGCTGATGAGATGAACCTACCGTTGATGGACGCAGCAAAAGCGCTTCAACCAGCCGGTGCGGTTTACCACTGTATGGATGAGAACGACGTAAAGCGCGTATTGAAATACAAACTCACCATGGTTGGTTCTGATGGTTTACCCAATGACCCGCACCCACATCCAAGATTATGGGGCACCTTCCCGAAAGTGTTAGGCCACTACTGTCGTGATGAGAAATTGTTTTCACTGCCAGAAGCGATTCACAAAATGACCGGAATGTCTGCGAAGCGCTATAACCTCGCGGGAAGAGGTGAGATTCGCCAAGACGCATTTGCCGATTTAGTTCTATTTGATCCAAAGAATATTAAAGACACAGCAACCTTTGAAAATCCTATTTCAGTTGCTGAGGGAATAGAAAGTGTATTTGTCAATGGTGAGTTAACTTACCAAAAAGGAAAAGTAAAAAATAATCGTTCAGGCGTTTTTATTTACCGTAATTAGAATTTAATTATTTTATTAAATATACAGTAATAAAAAAGCGACGAATTAATTTAAATATATTGGTAAAGAACCAATATTATCTATAAAGAAGTGGAGTTAAAAAATGACTATTAAACGTTACGGTGTTGAAGGCGGTACAGGTACAGGCGGACAACATTTACCATTTGCACGCGCAACTGAAGCGGGTGGTTTCCTATACGTTTCTGGCCAGACACCGATGACAGATGGTGAAGTGGTTGAGGGTGGCATTGTTGACCAGTCTCGCCTAGCGATCCAAAACTGTGTCGATATCATGACTGAAGCGGGCTACGGCCTAGAAGACGTAATGCACGTAAAGGTTGTGCTAACGGATTCTCGTTACTTCCAATCTTTTAATAAGGTGTTCAAAGAGTTTTTCGGTGCTAATCCACCGGCTCGTATCTGTATGGTCTGCGATTTAGTTGTAGACGTGAAAGTTGAAGTAGATGTGACTTGCTACCGCGCTGATCGCGTTTAGTTATCGCCGAATCACAATTACCGAATTAGAGAGTATTAGAGATTAATCATCCCTGTTATTATTTTTAATACTCTCATCCTTGCATTTATAAAAGTTACTTTAATTAAAATATACAAAGCCAATAAAGTAATTATATGAAATATAAAATGAATGAATCATAAATAAAGTTCAGGAATGAACTCCATATTTCACTGAGAGGTGTCAAATGAACAGCACACTTTTTCTTACAGGCTTCGGCGTGTACGTATGTTTTTTAATTTGGTTAGGCTGGTTTGTCTCGCGTAATCAAAAATCGGGCGAAGATTTCTTATTAGGCGGCCGTGGCCTGCCATTATTCTTAGTACTTGGTACAACGGTTGCGACTATGGTCGGCACGGGTTCAAGTATGGGCGCGGTTGGCTTCGGTTACGCAAATGGTTGGGCGGGTGCTCTATACGGAATTGGCGGTGCTGTGGGCATCCTATTGCTTGCACTTTGGTTTGCTCCGGTTCGTAAACTGAACTTTATGACCATGAGCGAAGAGCTGGCTTATTACGTTGGCGCTAACCGAATCGTGAAAAATGTGGTGGGTTTGCTTATCTTTATTGCGTCAATCGGTTGGTTAGGTGCGCACATTCTAGGTGGTGGCATGTACCTAGCGTGGATTGCAGACATCGACCTTAACCTTGCGAAAATTATTATTGCTGCGGCTTTCACTATCTACGTTGTTATCGGTGGTTACACAGCGGTTGTGTGGACCGATACGATTCAAGCAATCATCCTTTTTGCTGGCTTCATCCTAATGGCGGTAATGTCTGTTGATCACATTGGTGGCATGGACAACCTTTACGCTGCGATGGACCCTGCTGCTACAAGCTTTTTAGCAATAGATAAGCTGGGCATTCTGCCTGCTGTTTCTCTGGCTGTGGTTATCGGTGTGGGTGTACTTGCAACACCTTCATTCCGCCAACGCATCTACTCTGGTAAAGATGTTTCAACTATCCGTCGCTCATTCGTAGCTTCTGGTGTGTTGTACCTTTTCTTCTCAATTATTCCAGCAATCATTGGTATGGCTGCACATGCAATCGACCCATCATTGGATAACCCGAACTACTCGTTCCCATACGTAGCTGCAACGGTTCTTCCAGTTGGCGTAGGCATGATTGTTCTTATCGCGGGCCTTTCTGCCACCATGTCGAGCGCAAGCTCAGATGCGATTGCAGGCGTTTCTATCCTACTGCGTGACGTATATGTGATGTTCACAGGCCGCGTACCAAACAAAGAGTCAATGGTGAACTACTCTCGCTTGGCATTGATAGTGGTGATTGGTTTTGCACTGCTGTTCGCATTGACGTCAAACGACATCATTGGCTACATCACTAAGATGATTTCCACCGTCATGTCGGGCATGTTCGTGTGCGGTATGTTGGGTAAATTCTGGAAACGCTACAACTGGCAAGGTGCGCTTGCAACGCTAGCGGGTGCTTCTGTCGCTTCATTCGTTGTGATTCTCAATGCGGACTACACGGTTTTCTGGGGCAACCCTGTGATCCCTTCGTGCCTATTTGCTCTAACAGCTGGCGTGGCGGTTAGCCTATGTACCCCGGCTAACCAAGTAACACCTGAAATGGCGAAAGCGATTCTTGATGATGAGCGCGCTCTGATGGAGATGGAACTGTCAGAATCAGGTGTACTTGAAGAAGCTGTGCCTCAGCGCCCTGTAAATCAGGCTGGTTAATCCCTCCTCTCAAATAACAGCAGTGGTTGATGGTTCTGTTTTGTGAATCGGCTCGATAAATAAAACAGAACAACCGTCAAATCAGGAAAAGTAACAATGAAAAAAACTATATTATCCCTATTGATTTCAGGTTCAGTAGTCTCTCCAATGGTGTTAGCAATGGCTCCGAATACCGATCTAAATTTAATGCCGTACCCACAAACGGTCGAGCTTCAGGCTGGGCAAGTGACGGTTGACGGTAACTTCAAGGTTTATATCAAAGGCTTTAACTCCGATCGCGTGGAATTCACAGCGAAACGCTTTACTGATCGTCTTGAGCGCCAGACCGGCGTGCCGATCTTGAACTGGCAGGTTGATAGCGCAGATCAAGCGAACTTGATCATTGATATCGACGCTGCGCCAAAGTCTGAAATCCAAAACATCGACTCGGTAGAGTCCTACAAAATCACCACCCAGGATCAACAAATTACGCTGAGCTCACCAAGCCCATACGGCGCTATTCACGGAATCGAAACCCTGTTGCAGCTCGTTGAAACGGCGGCGACGGGCTACTACATTCCGGGCGTGACTATTGTCGATGAGCCGCGCTTTCGCTGGCGTGGTGTCTCTTACGATACCTCACGTCATTTCATTGAATTTGACGTGCTGATCCGTCAGTTAGATGCGATGGCATCGGCGAAGATGAATGTGTTTCATTGGCACTTCTGGGACGACCAAGGGATCCGTATTCAAACTGAATCTTGGCCGCGTCTGTGGTCTGCAACGTCTGATGGCAATTACTACACCAAAGACCAAGTTCGCTATTTAGTGGAATACGCGCGTAACCTCGGTATTCGTGTGATTCCAGAGGTGTCTCTGCCGGGGCATTCATCTGCGGTTGCTCATGCTTACCCGCGTTTGATGTCGGGCGGTGAAGGGCAAAACTACGAGCAAGAAAGAGGCTGGGGCGTATTTGAGCCACTGATGGACCCGCTGAACCCAGAGCTTTATGAGATGCTAGGCGATGTCTTTGATGAGGTGACCGAGCTGTTCCCTGACGAGTATTTCCATATCGGCGGTGATGAGCCGAACTACGCGCAGTGGAAAAACAGCGACAAGCACCAACAATTCATTGAACAGAATAATATCGATGGTGAGCGTGGGCTGCAGTCTTACCTCAATGTAAAAATTGAAAAGATGCTCGAAGAGCGCGGCAAGAAGATGACCGGGTGGGATGAGATTTGGCACAAAGATCTACCGAATTCGATCGTGATTCAGAGCTGGCAGGGGCACGATAGTATCGGCCGTGCAGCTAAAGAGGGTTACCCAGGCATTCTTTCGACGGGTTACTACTTAGACCAACCTCAGCCAACCAGTTACCACTATCGCAACGACCCAATGCCAAGCGGTATTACGGTTGACGATAAGCTGCATAGTGGTGAGAAGTTTGTGACTTACCAATGGCAAAAGCCTCGTTCTAAAGGCAGCCCACGTAAGGGAACACTGACTATCATTGAAGCGAAAGACGGTACTTTCCGCGCGTTCAGTGACTACAACGGAAAGTCTCGTGAAGAGATCTTCATCCTCGATTATGTGCCGGGCAAAACCTTTGTTGGTCACTTTGATAACTTCATGTCGTACACCGAATTTAACCTAAGCCTCAATCCAAGTGGGTTTGCACAGGGCAGTTATCAGTTGATTGGTAACGTGCGCTGGCCAACTACAGGTGAAGTGATTGCGAGCAGTGATGTTGAAGGCAGTGTGATCCCAGAGCCGAATGGCGGCTACCCAGCGGAATTAACAGATAAAGAAAAAGAGTTAATTTTAGGTGGCGAGATCACCATGTGGTTAGAGAATAAAGACAGCCACACGGTGGAAAACTACCTATGGCCACGCAGCTACGCGATCGCAGAACGTTTATGGTCAGATGCACAATTGACCGATGAACGCAGCATGTACCAGCGTATGAAAGTGATGGATACATGGTCAGAGGTATCGGTTGGTCTGCGTCATCATGCTAATGCCGATATGTTGTTAAAACGCATAGCCCAAGGCCAAGATGTTCATGATCTGCGTGTGCTTGCGAAGTACACGGAGCCAGCGCAATACTACGCGCGCAACTGGGAAAAATGGAATTCGACTGAGCCTAAGGGTATCTTGTACAGCCAGTACGAGCGCCTTAACCGCTTTGTTGATACGCTGCCCGTTGAAAGCTACGCCGTGTATGAGATGCAAGATTTGGTTAATGACGTCGCGACTGGCAATCATCAGGCGTTAACGCCACTGGCTCAGCATTATCAGCAAGCAAAATCAGCAGCACTTGCCGCTGAGCCTATTTTGGCCGGGAATGTGTCTTCAATAGACACTGTGATTGTCGCAGAGAAAACCGTGGAAGTGGCGGATTTGGCATTAACCCTGATAGCCAAGGCGCAAGCAGGGGAAAAAATTCGAGCGGCTGATGCCAATGCCTACCTGACGATGCTCGCCGATGCCGCGAAAATCTACGACGAATCCATTATCGCCATTGTTCGCCCGACTGAGTTACTGTTGAAGCAACTTATTGATTAACTAGTATGTTTATCGATATCGCTGAATAAGTCATAAGTTACACGCCAGTTATGGATTCCAAACCGCCCACCTCGGGCGGTTTTTTAGTTTCTTTCCAGCACCATCACCACGTCACTGAAAGCGTTTCTTGTTGATGCTCACCAACAGAGAATTAACGCGATCATCGATGGCAACTTCAAAGGTTACCAAGCAGAAAATAAGGTTGCGAAGGCGTGGTAGGTATTTGGGATAACAGTGAGTTTTACAACGTGCTAACGGGTAATTTTCAACTCAATAGTGCCGCTTAATCGCTTGTCTTTAACCAATAAGGTAAAGGTCAACATGCCCTAGTCAGCGCACAAAAATGTTGCGCTGCGCAAATATCGAGGCATGTAAAAGATTGAGAATAGTATCAACATTAGTACAATGCGCAAAAATTTAGGAAGTTACCTATTCATTTACAGTGTCATGCGCGTGTGCTCGGTCTCATGCCTCAGTCGATTTTGTTGTTCGACACTGTAAACCATTCACCGCATATTAGAACAAAGGCTTGTATCTTGGATAAACATGACGAAATCTTGGTCGCTATTCGCCAAATTATTCGCGCTATCGATCTACACTCGAAGAAGTTGAGCAAAGAGTATGGTTTGACTGGCCCTCAATTAATCTTAATGAGAGCAATCCAAGAAATGGGTAATGTGACAATCAAAGAGTTGTCTAACCACACCAACGTGAGTCAAGCGACCACCACCACGATCATTGATCGCTTAGAGCTAAATGGCTATGTACAGCGTGTACGTAGCTCATCAGACCGACGCAAAGTGCATGCGAACTTGACTGAAAAAGGTCAACAGCTGCTCGATAGTGCGCCACCACCGCTGCAAGATAACTTCGTAAAAAAATTCCAAAACCTAGAGCCATGGGAGCAAAGCTTGCTGCTTTCTTCAATGCAGCGAGTATCGGCGATGATGAACGCCGAAGATATTGATGCAGCGCCTGTTCTTCAGCTTGAAGGTATTGCCAACGCAGTTAAGAGCTAACTGAAATTTTAGAGTGACTCATTACAAACACTGGTTTATTTAGCTCATGAACTCGTTTGTTATTTGATGGTCGTCTTAGACGGCCATTTTTGATCTTAAGAACAATAGAGTCATGACGACTCATTCTACGTACCATAAACTCCGCATTCTAATCTTTCAGCACGAAGAATAAGATCAACTCTCCAACCCAAAGGAGAGCTGAAATCGTCGAAAAGACAACAAAGTATCAGTCCCAGATAGCCATAGCTAAAATCCCAAAACTCTACGGGATAAAATCACGCTTCAAAGGTGCGCCTGCCGAAGAACGAAAAGCTGAGCGTCAAGTATACTCTCGGGCAGGAGCCTAAACTCATTCGTTATATCGACGATGGTCACTTATTTATCGATAATAATCGCGCTGAGCGCACAATTAAACCACAGGTTATTGGCAAGGAAAATTGGTTATTCTCTAATACACCAAACGGTGCTTATGCGAGCGCGATGCTTTACGCCTTTATCGATAGCCCATTATTCCACTTTATTCGCACATTCTTTTATTTGCTTATGTTTTAATTTGGTTGACAATATCACCCATCTTGAATATAGTTGATCTTATCAACCACATTCAAGCGTTAGAATGTGGTCAATATGAATTGCACCCTTTCTGATCATTTATGGTGATTGGCATAACACAATAGAGGTATAAAATATGGGCATTATTAAACCAACAAATAAGTCAGTTGAAAGCTTTAAAGGTTTGCATCTTTACCATGCGGGTATGTCCAACTGCGCGATGCGTGTCAGACTGACGCTTGAAGAAAAAGGGTTAGATTGGACCAGCCACTTGCTTAATCTGATGAAAGGGGAAAATCTAACCAAAGAGTATTTTGGTATTAATCCTAATGGCGTGGTACCGACTCTTGTTGACAACGGCGTCGTTATTATCGACTCGGCCGATATCATTGATTACCTAGACAAGACATACACACCGAATTCACTTCGTCCTGAGTCGGCTGATGACCAAGAGCAGATGTATTTTTGGATGTATTTAGCGAGAGATAATCACCTTTCGTTTAAGACCTACATGTATGGCAACCTTGGCCATACGAATGGAAATATGAAAAGAACCGCTGAGCAGATGGTTGATTACCGTGAGAAACAGACCTATGATCTTGCTCTGCTCGAATTTCATGAGCGCTTTAATTCTAATGAAGGTTTTACCGATGAAGAGCTCGCAACCGCGACTCAAATTATCGATGACTGCTTCAAGAAAATGGATGAGCGTTTAAAAGACAATGCTTGGTTAGCGGGTGAATCTTTCTCACTGGCTGATATCACCTGGATACCACAGTTAGTGATCCTTAACGCAGCAAAATATCCATTTGAAAACTATCCGAACCTAGAACAATGGAAAAATGCCATTGTGCAGCGCCCAAGCTTTACTAAGGGGGTATTGAATTGGTTACCGGAAATAAAAAATTAACACGCCCTAATCATAGCCCGAGTATGAGCGCTAATTTAGAATTGCGCTGGTCGTGATCACTATGTTCACATAGGGGATATGCTGACATAAGAAAAATGTCCAAAGCGATTAACTTTGGGCATTTTTGTTTGTACAAACTGGTCGTTTATTACTTGAAATAGACCACGAACAAGTGACGGGAAGACTGAGCTTAATGCATCCCTGAGCGTATCTTATCGCTGAGAGCAAAGAACACAAACAGCACGGTACAGACTAGAGCGATACACAGTGAAGCTAGCAGCGTTGTGGCGTCTGTTGATACTAGTGGCACAACAATAGAGGCCAACGCTATCAATATTACAAGGGTATGGACGATTCGTCCGAGAGTTGGGTTTTTATGGCAGAATGAAGCCCAGAGGTAACGCATTTTTAACACCATTATTCACTTCGAGATTGTATTGTATTTCACTACTGGCCATCTGAGAGTTGTCATCTGATATCGATGACCGTAAGTGCGGGGCATGATATTTGGTTTGTTTTATGATGATAAGGTCTATCCTGTGCAATTCATTTTTTTTGGCTGCATGTCTCATTTATTGCCGATGGTTGGACTAGCAAATGGATGGTTATTTAACGGATTGCTGATAAATCAGTCAAAGTTAGGTTCGAGTTTATGAGTCTAAACGGTATTTTACTAAGAGAGCTCACAATGTGAGATGTAGCGTAATCTTGTCACATTTGTTGTTTGATATACTGATTGTTCATTCGTTACAGTTGATGGAGATGACATGTCGAAAACCGCAAAGATCATTAATGAAGATAAGCTGGTGAAAAAAGCACTTGATGTCGGTTTTAAAATGGCAAAATTACAAGGATTTGATTTGCCGCACTCGTCTCAACCAATCAAGGTCAAATCGGTGTACTTGTTCTTGGTCGAAGTTAATCAAATTACACCGCTACCTGAAAGTAAGCTTGATGGTGCCAATATTAAAAAGCGTTTAGCGTTATGGATGCATAATGCTCTGCCTGACAATGATCCTCTAAAGTAATACTGTACCCAACCGTAATACCATACCCAATTCGTTGCGATGAACTGGAGTGAGTGGCTTAATATGCCGACTGGCGCTGCACGCTAACAACGATTTAGTCCCTATGAAAAAAAGCCAGCAACTCTGGTTGCTGGCTTACTCTATTTCTTATTTCAGGATGAGACAGTTAGCTGCCGCAGCTTGCTGTACCAATCTCTTTCCAGACACCCCATTGACCTGATGTTGTTGGGTCTTGCCCTTGAGTCCACCACTTCGCTTGCCAAATCTTGCCAGCATGAGTGACTTGATCGCCACCCGTGTATATTGCGCCCGAATCCCATAGGTTGGTACAAGTACCGCCGCTGGTAACTTTCTCAAGCACGTTAACTGTCGTTGCTGCTACAGATGTATCTTTACCATCACTGACGGTCACAGAGAAGTTCAACACCGTGTCTTGTGTGTATTCCGCCGCCACAAAACTCACAATAGAACTTTGTACCGTTGCGTTGATGCCTGCTGGTACACTCCATGTGAAGGTTAGTGTGTCTTGATCCGCATCGCTTGAAGCAGAAGCGTCAACCACCACCACATCACCGGCATTCACTTCCGTTGGAGCCGACACTGCTGCTATTGGAGCTGTGTTAACTGGCGCTGTGAATTTAGGATTGACGGTCACAGCAATAGTGTCGGTTGATGTCGCGCCTTCGTTATCAGTCACGGTTAGGCTAAAGGTGAGTGTTTGTTGCAGCGTAACCTCTGCAATATCAAAACTCGCCACGGCTGTATTGGCATTGGTTAGCGTGACTGAAGTTCCGCTCGCTTGTGACCATGTGTAGCTTGCAATCGTACCATCACTGTCCTTGGATGCGCTGCCGTCGAGAGTCACCGACGCAGGGCCTTCAACGAACTGGTCAGCACCGGCTGCTGCTGTAGGCTGACGGTTTACAGGCGCAGTGGCTCCGCCCGCTAATCCTTCATGCATTGCATTTAATATGTCACCATTATCAGCATCAATTTCCCATGAGAATAGACCAGCAAGGCCTAGGCTACGAACGTATGCGCCTTTTGCTTTGACAGAACGTTCGTCATCAAATGTGATGAGCTTGCCCGAAGTACGGTTCCAAACGTAAGGCGCTTCTGCCATTTCGTCGTAGCCATATTCGAAGCCATTAATGCCTTGGTTATTCGCGCCCAGCATATTCGCTTTAATGCCTTTGTAATCGATGACGCCGTCTTCCCATACACCTTGTGCCGTCGTGCCTTGTAGTTTGCCGTTACCAACACCTGTCATTGGGTCCGTCGGATCCATGAGTGATGATGGCAAGACGCCTTCCCAACCACGTCCATACATCGCTGCGCCAACCACGAGCTTGTTGGCAGGAACGCCTTGATCAAGCAGTAATTGGATGCCGTTGTCTGTGGTATAAGCCGGCCCTTTATAAGCCTCGCCATTTTCATCAATCCCAGTGCCATCACATTGGCCAGGGCGCATGAAGCTACTACAGTGCAGTGCGGTTTGGTGACCGAGTTGATTGTTCCAAGCACCATAGAAGTCGTAATTCATTGCGAAGATATAGTCCATGTGTTGGACAGCTTCTCCGTAGTCCACATCTTCAATTTTATCGTAGCCAACGCCGATAGCAGAAGTGAGCTCATAAGTGCGTCCATTTTCCGCTTCTAACTCATCAAGCATCGCGCGAAGCTCTGCCATCAATGCGACATAAGCGGCTCCATCATTAGCCGTATCACCGAGCTCTGGTGCAGCTCCACCTCCACCAGGGTATTCCCAATCGATATCCACACCGTCGTAGAATTTCCATGTATTTAGGAATTTCTTAACTGAGGCGACGAAAGTGTCACGGTTTGCAGGGGTAGTGAAATCAAAGAATGGGTCAGACAGTGTCCACCCGCCAATCGATGGGATGATTTTTAGATCAGGATTACGCTGTTTGAGTGCCATCAACATGGCATAGTTACCCTTAATCGGGGAGCTGTATTGGTGCCCGGCTTGAGGGAAGCTCTTTTGGAACGCAGCCCATGGGTCATGAATCACGACCTCGTAATCGTTAACCCCGTTACATGCGGTGACTAGGGCGTTGAAGCTGGTTCCCCCTATCGATTTTACGGATTCGTTTGGTCCACAGACTGGGATGAAACCGTAAAGGATATGGGTCAAGTTATCAGCGGGTAGGTTATCTACGGTGTAATCACGGCCATAGATCCCCCACTCAACAAAGTAGCTGCCGACGACCGTGTTCGGATCTGTGTTGTATGATTTGTTGTTTGGATCGATATTCATGGCCAGTGGCGCTAAGTGTGAGCCATCGGTATCAGCAATCGTGATCTCCGTAGGGGTACTTTTGCTACACCCTGTTTCATCACATGCTTCGATTTCCATGCTAAACAAGCCGCCTTGACCGTATTCGAACGATGCCGTGGTTTGGCTACCGGTAATTGAGCCTGTAGCAACTTGAACGCCATCAAAGTAGATGTTGTAAGTGTTGCCTGTCGTTCCACTCCATTGATTGAATTTAACATCGATTTTAGCTTGGTCGTGGTATGTAACCATGTTGTTGTAACCCGAGGTGGTTTCCATCGCGAGTTCAATTTTAGAAAACTGCAGGTTATTGGAACCCCACATATCGATGCTCGGTGCGGTTGGAGCAGCGAGTGCTGTACCAGATAGCGCTAGAGCAATGCCCACAGCACAGGTATTAAAACGAATCATACTATTTCTCTCATTCCTTGAAAATTACGAGGACCAAATGGCCCCATAAGCTGCCCCGTCGGTTTAAAGGAGCTTCCCAGTCAGTATTCGAGAGAGTTTTTATTTCATGACTGAAAATAAATTTGTTTTCGATGGATAACTAAAAAAAAGCATCTTGTTGCAAAAGTGTTACCTGGTGAGTGAGAGGTTGAGTCCATGCTTTATAAAATAAATTCTGTTAGTCGAAATATCTCATAAGTGAGAATTTGACGACATGAAATTATAATTTTAGGAGGCAGATCATAAGGAAATACTGCACCTTCAACGCTTTTAGCAATATGGTCAGCAGAAAAGTAAAGTGGTACATCATAAATGCAATGAGGGGGTTTAAATGCGGCAAGGCCGTGACTTTGGCCTTGTCGGGCGATTGTTTTGTAGAGCTACTGTTTGCAGAACTGTCGTTTTGCAGGGCGACCGTTTTGTAGTTCTAATGTTTGAATTGCTCAGCTAATGCTGCGCGTCGTTGCTGCATCACACCTTGGTTTTCACCGTTCGCGGTCTCTTCGTAGCCTTCTTTAATCAACTGTTGAGATGGCGAGCTCGGCACCAGGCGTTTTAAGCGGGGAGAGTCATAGGTGCCGCTGATGGTGTAAACGGTTGCTCCTGAACCTGTATTGATGGTGACAATCTTGCCATCAAAATCAAACGAGGTACTGATGAAGCGATGGTTCATCATCACGCCATTCTCAGACAGAGTCAGAATGTCTGATTGGTAAGGTGGAGCACCGATTTCTATCCATGTGCCATAGACATTACTTGGGCTGACCGATTGCTGGTGGGCTTGGTAAGCGAAATAGCCGGCGGTGAGGGCGATCATAAAGCCAGCGACGAAGAAGATGTAGAGCATTGAGTTGGCAATGAGATCTCTATTATTAGTGGGCTGCTTTGCCATTATCTCTTCATTTATTTACGGATACTGTCACTTATTCTATAAACTAAAATCTTGGTTTGCAAAGATTGTTATAAGAGTTAGAAGCAGGATCGAATGTTGTAAGAAATTTAACCGCGAAAGCTCAAACCGCCCCAGTGATTTTCAAGTTTTCTCATCGGTATTTACGTCATTAATCAAAATCAATCGCAAAAATGCTTAAGCTAGAGCGATTTATTGCTTGTAGGGAAGTCGTGAATTGGTTAAAACAATTGTCACTTAAATTTACGTACAGGCTTATTTGTTAAGCCGATAATCTCAATATAACAAGGAAGTACAATGATTAAAGAAAACACATATTTTGAAGGCGGTGTGAAGTCGTTAGCATTTAACCAATCGGGTGCCGATGTCAGTGTTGGTGTGATGGCGGCTGGCGAATATACATTCGGTACTGCAGCTCCAGAAAAGATGACGGTGGTAAAGGGCGCTTTGATAGTAAAGCGTGTTGGTGACAGCGATTGGACAACCTACCAGTCTGGTGAATCTTTTGACGTTGCGGGCGACTCTTCTTTCGATCTGCAAGTAAAAGAAGCCACAGCTTACTTGTGTGAATACTTGTAATACCTGTCCCGGTAATTGATTCCCTGACTCATAAGAAAAAACCACGCTCTAGGGCGTGGTTCAATAAGTGATAGTAACCGGCAGTGGATAGTGTCACTTGTTTTTACAGCCATCAAAGGGATGACCAAAATTCGTTGTTGGTTGTAAAATGCTTCAATAACTAACTTAAGTCCAGATCTTAATAAGTGTTAAAAACACCGTTGTTATAGTCTTGGATCGTCTGCTCAATTTCTTCCATCGAGTTCATGACAAACGGGCCATAGTGCACAACAGGTTCGTTAATCGGCTCACCAATAAAGATCAGTACACCGGAATTTTCTAGGCTCTGCACAGTAAGCAATTCAGCTTTGGTTAGCAAGGCAAGTTGACCTTGGCTAATGACCTGATTTGCCACCTCAACGCTGCCTCGGTACACATAAATCATCGCGTTATGATTAACATTAGTACCTATTGTGACTTTTTGCTCGAAATGAGATTGCCAATCGGAAACGATGAGCGGCACGCCTGTTTTTTGCAATGGCCCTTGTGCGCGTATCGTTTCTGACGCCTCACCCGTTTGGTTATACAGTTCAAACTCTCCCGCAATCACTCTCAGTAAACCACTTTGCTCACTCTGGTACTGTGCAATGCTTTCACTTTGGAAGTCATGATATTGCGCTGGCTGCATTTTGTTGGCCGCAGGTTGATTTATCCAAATTTGAAAACCATGCAATGCACCTTGCTCCATCATTGGCATTTCGCTGTGAATAACCCCACGGCCAGCAGCCATCCACTGGGCTCCACCGCTGCGAAGCTCGCCGACATTCCCCATATGATCCTTGTGTTGGAAGTGACCTTGAATCATATAAGTGAGCGTTTCAATGCCACGGTGTGGATGAGGAGGGAAGCCGCCGACATAGTCTTTGCTTTGATCCGATTTAAGCTCATCAATCATTAAAAATGGAGAGAAACGTGTGTTATTAAACCCAGCGAGCCTATGGATTTTTACGCCATCTCCATCAGAAGTCGCATGGGCTGAAATCACGTGATCTACTGCTCTTACACTCGTCATATTAAAACCCTCATAAACTTGAATAGCTGTAGTTTAGGTCACTTGATGAAGAAATAAGATGGCACCCTATTGAGTGACTTGTTCGAAAATATCGAACAGGTAACAACAGTAAACTATGTCTATAATTGAATATAGAGTAGGTCATCAAGGAGTTCCTTATGGCAATGCAGCGAAAACATGACGGAAGGCATGGCCCTATGGGCTTTGAAAACGACTTCACCACTGAACAAGGCCGACGCTTTACCGAGGTGGCGAATAATGCAGTGAGGCATCGCTTGAAAAAACGTGAAGTTGAAGCAGCCTTTATTCCGACAGCTAAGAAAGTGGCCTTTAAAACGGTCGTGAGATCCAAAAGTAGCAACCCCAACCGAGTACGACAGGTTGTATGGATGATTGTGATTGGCGCAGTCAGCCTATGGGGCATGTACATGGCTGGTTAGGGTATGTGGTTGAAAGATGTCGTGTGCTCGTTCGTCATTGACCCGCTCGTTATAGCTTCGTTAGTTAAAGCCTCGTTAGTTAAAGCCCCATTCGTTAAAGCCTACCAGTCACTGCTCATCAGTTATTGACTGCGATGATTGCTATAATACTGACGCGGTTTTAATTGAGCCACATTGCTTGCTTCCGATTCAAGTTCAGGTTCGGAGTAGGGTCGGTTTGCCGGTAATTCTTCGATTAAGGTCGATACTGGGTTGTCGTGATAATAAGCATATCGATTCTTTCCTGAATGCTTGGCAGCGTACATCGCTTTATCAGCACACCTTGTCAGTTCGTGCAGCTCTTGGGCGTCTTGCGGGTACAAAGCCACACCAACACTGAGTGTCAGCTTTCTGATCCTTTCATTACCTTGGTAGCCATGCTCAAATAAACCACAAATTCTTTGCAGGATACCGTCGAGGTCTTTACGCGTCGGAATGTCGTAGAGCATGAGAACAAACTCATCGCCCGCGAATCGTGCAATGGAATAATCGTATTTGTGACTTTTTCGGTCTTTGGTTCGGATATTGTTGCTCAAGCGATTGGCAAAGTGTTGCAACACACTGTCTCCCACGTCGTGCCCATAGCTGTCGTTGATGCCCTTAAAGTCATCAATATCGAGAAAGACCAATGCAGTTAGCGAGCGCTCACTATCTACTATCGCGAGCTTTTCCAATGCCCAGCGCTCAAAACTCCAACGGTTGGCTAGCCCAGTGAGTTGATCTCGGTAGGCTAAGTCTTCGATCCCTTCCTTATACAGGCGCTGAATATAGTTCACCGCTTTTGTGTAATAGTAAGCGGATGTATGGCACACCAGACTCATCGTTAATAGGCTTAGAATAAAGCGACGATCACTGTCAAAAGGCAAAGAAAAGTTAGCAGGTAGTGCAGTTATAAGTGTACTGATTAACATACAGAAAGAGGCGCTGAAAAGGAGACCAATTCTGAAGTCATTGATGAAAATCACTGCCGCGAGTATTGGGTAGAGCCACAGTATCCGATCGGGAATGGCGTAGCTGTACAAAAATAGGATCACCCCCTGTACAAGCAGAACACCACTCAGAATGAATTCTGAGTAATCAGGTGCGCTCCACCTTCTTGCGTAAAGTGCATTAGAGATAGCGATAACAGCAAAGCTCAGCTCGAAAGCTGATAGGATGTAATTTCGGTCTTGGAAATACGCCCATGTGTAAAATGTGAATAATGCTGCTGCAATAAGTGAAAAGGAATAGACAATTTTTTGTTTTCGGGTGGAGCGTATATCCGCCATTTCTTCTAGGTGTCTGCCGACGAGCCTGTTCATCTGATTTGTGCCACTGATTTTGATTATGGTAATGATAGTAGATTAAATAGTGTGCAATGCAGTGACTAAGAGGTCGATTTAGTGTGATTATTATCAAGGTTTCATATGAACGGACCATCAAACTATGATAAATAGTGGTGTCGGTCACAGACGGTACAGGCCGATTCAAGACCCCCGTCGTTATTGATCAGCTCGCAGGTAGCCGCTTGGTTATTCAGTACTTCTGCAGAGAGGCTATGATGAGTGCTACTCACATAGTTTGTAGATAATCCAATCTAATAGAGGCGTGAGATTATGTTAATTACGTTTAATTGCAAGGCACACGCAAGTGTCACCATGTTTGGTGAAACAGGACTTCAGTTCATTAAAATGCTTGGACATAGTGGCACGATACCAGGTGCTATTGATGCTACAGAGGTGCCTCAAGCACTGAATAATCTGCTGGCTGCTATCTCGGTAGAGCAGAGCCAAGCCCTAGAACAAGATGAGCATGATGGCTATGACGATGAAAAAGAGGATGATGCAGTTGAAGCGCCCATCCATATTGGCCGCCGAGCTTTCCCACTGGTCGCGTTGCTAAAAGCGGCCATCAAAGAAGAGTGTGAAGTGATGTGGGAAGATGGCAGTGGTAAGCGTTTATAAGCTGTTTCAATACCATAAATGACGGCTGGTGCGTCGGGGAGAGCTTATGGTTAGGCGTTATTCTCAAAGCCAGCACTGCGCGGTTTATCAACATGAGAGTTGGTTGATAACGGGTGCGGTGCTGGCTTGGTAATTACGTCCGTTACTGACTACTGACGGGTATCAGTTGGCTTTATTGAAGCGAATCGATTGTAGTTTCTTCTCTGAGCCATCGATGTACGCATAGCTCTCTATGATCCATAATTTGTCACTCACCATAGCAAGCTCTAAGTGTACATCAGCGCTGTTAATGCCTTGGTAAATGATGTCTTGAATATTGGTCGGGTAGAAGTTGTAACGGTTTACTTTTGGCTGGTGCTCACCTGCGAAGTTAACCGTCGCGTCTGTTGCCTCATTCATCACATCTAGTTGGTAACCGTGTTCAACGGTATAAGAAAACTGGGCAGATAATTCAACACCTTGTTGATTATGGATATCGATGTTGGCTTGGCTGATGCTGTTTAGGCTACCCGTTGCTTGCAAGCTGTCGATATTGGTATCGCTATTACTATTACTATTACTATCGCTATCAACATGGTTGCGAATAGTCACACTCCATTCACCGATAAAGTGGTTCAGCTCTTGCCAGTTTTGCGGCGTTTGTTCAGCACTCGTTGGACTTGCTGCTTGTGCGTTGCCAGTTTGGGCAATCGCATCGTTACGGCTGTCGTGGCGAATGTTGTCACGGTTGTTCTGAAGGTCATTGCTTGCTCCCGCAATCCCGCCTGCTAACCCGCCAACCATAGCCCCTTGAACCGCGAGATCCGCTTCACCAGTTAGTGCACCAAGCGTTAACCCCAGCAGTGCTCCGCCTACGGCTCCTTGCTTAGTACTGGCATTTGGATCGTCTTCACCTGGGGTAACACACCCTGCAAGTAGTGGGAGGCAGAGGGCTACTGTTAGCGAAGCTTTAGTCAACGAATTCATAAGTCTGGCCTTAAAATATGTATAAATAAAGAGCGGCAGACTTTATCAATACATTGTCAGGGGATTGTTATGACAGTGTTTTGTTTTAATATGTTTCAGACACTTCCAGTCTGTCGTGTATTTCAGTGGTAATAAGGAGCGGTCTGATGCGGGAAGAATAGGCCTTGCAAAGGTGCATAATTGATATCCCACAAGAAGGGATATCAATCGTTTTAATCCGTATTAATGCCGCCCGCTTAAACCATTTTACGTGCGTGATGGCGAGTGAGCTGCTTATGCAGTGAGTCTTTGAGCTCCATGCGTTCTACCTTGAGGTGATACATGCTGTCGTCATCAATCGGGCTGCCTGAGATTTCGAGCTGGCGGATATCGTAGTCGAGTTGATGGTATTTTTGCATGTCTGCTTTGAAGTTTTCGTCGTCGTGATTGAGTTGAACAATGTCTAATTTTAGCTCTGGGAAATCTAAGATAAAGGCGTGGTTTTCATTGAGCATTGGCACTTCCTCTTCAGTCAAATAACTAGGTCAATATATACTACTAGTATATACTCGTTCAACTTGAAGATGCAGGCTTGAGAACTTGAAAGTTATCATTAATTCGAGATGCCAAAGAGCCTGCG
>NZ_CANLBV010000052.1 GCF_947488985.1 uncultured Vibrio sp. | reverse complement strand
GGTCTATCGGATTTTTACATGTTGGTAGGATCATTCAACTGATCTGCCGATTATTGTCTTAACTGATCGGCATTAGACCTTATGGTCTGCCTTTGTTTTTCTTTATGTTGGTTTAGTGGAGAGAATCATCATTAATCTTTAGACATGCAGTTGAGATTCAATAGCATCAATTCACGTAACGCTACTGAGAACTTGGCGAACTCATGAACCGATCCGACTTTGAATTCATTCAGAATGCTTTCCCAACGATGCAATGAAACAGAATTACTTTCCATCCAATCATCGAGCGCTTTAAGGACATCCATATCGGCTGCACACCCACAATTGAGGACTTGCCCCGTTAGCTGGCGTTGTTGCCAATCCAGATCTTCTCTGAATGCTGCACGAGCGAGGGCCTGCCAGTTATTATCTACCGCTTGACCATTGATTTGCTTCAAGAACCAGTGCAAAGACAAACGATCGCCAAGATTAAAGTAAAGCTTAGACGCTTGTTGTACTGTTTTACCTGTTTCACGAGCCACTGTGGATATATCCAGTGCTGAGTACAAACTAGACAAACGAGCGACGGAATTAGCCAACTCTGCCGTTACGCCCTGCTCAATCCATACTTGAGCCATGGCTTGATGCTCTTCTACTTCTGAAGCCACTAGGTTTTCATCCAGTTTCTCAGTAATAGCAACCACGTCACCTTGGTACAACTCAATCAATGCATTCACTGATTGTTTACCAGTACGGTTTCTCAGTAGCCAGCGAGAAAGACGACGAAGCGTACGACGTACATGGAAAAACAATTCGTATTGAGCCTCAGAGCTTGCGATATTATCAAGTTCACGAATGCTCTTAAGCACCTTAGCTAAACCGTAGATTTCTCGTGATGCCGCATAAGCATTTGCAATATCAACAATGTTTGCGCCTGTCTCTTCTTGCAAACGAGTGATGAAGTTACATCCCATCTCGTTAACCATTTGGTTAGCCAAAGCCGTTGCAATAATCTCAGCACGTAGCGGGTGGTTGTCCATATGTTGAAAGTGGTTACGGCGTAACTCGGTAGGGAAATATTGCATCAATTGCTGAGCATGAAACTCATCATTAGCAATATCATCGCTCACAAGATCCTCCTTCAACACCATTTTTCCGTAAGCGATCAATACCGATAGCTCAGGTCTGGTAAGTGCTTGGCCTTGCTTTTCACGCTCTAGCAACGTTTCATCATCAGGGATGTATTCTAAACTTCGGTCTAAGTACCCTGCTTTCTCCATTGTGTGGATGAAACGGATTTGCTCTTTTACTAAGCTAACTCCTTGGTACTCAGTCACCGAGATTGACTCCGCTTGGCAGTACGCATCATCTAATACGATCTCACCGACTTCATCTTCCATCGACTCAAGAACTTGATTTCGTTGCTTCACGGTTAAATCACCGTTCGACACTAAGCCGTTCAAAAAAATCTTAATATTCACTTCGTTATCTGAGCAATCGACGCCACCAACGTTATCGACAAAGTCTGTATTAACTCGGCCACCCGTTAGCGCATACTCAATACGGCCCAATTGAGTCATGCCCAAGTTACCGCCTTCACCAACCACCTTGGCTTTTAGGTCACGGCCGTCAATACGTAATACGTCATTCGCACGGTCACCGACATCGGTATGAGTTTCACTTGAAGACTTAACGTAAGTACCGATACCACCATTCCAAAGAAGATCTACCTGCATAGACAAGATCGCTTTGATCAAATCATTGGGGGCCATTGAGGCTTTCTTTGTACCCAACATTTTCTGAATTTCAGGTGTCAGTGAGATAGACTTAGCTCGACGAGAAAAGATGCCACCACCTTGAGAAATCAACTCTTTGTTGTAGTCTTCCCAACTTGAACGCGGCAGATTGAATAAGCGCTCACGCTCTACCCAGCTCGATGCTGAGTCTGGATTCGGATCGATAAAAATATGCATGTGGTTAAACGCTGCTTGCATACGAATGTGCTTAGAAAGCAGCATACCGTTACCAAAAACGTCGCCCGCCATATCACCGACACCAATTGCTGTGAAGTCTGTTGTTTGACAGTTGATGCCCATTTCGCGGAAATGACGTTTCACCGACTCCCAGCCACCTTTCGCTGTAATTCCCATCGCTTTGTGGTCGTAACCATTAGATCCTCCCGATGCAAACGCATCACCGAGCCAGAAGTTGTACTCTTCAGATACCGAGTTCGCGAGATCCGAGAATGTCGCGGTCCCTTTATCGGCAGCAACAACCAAGTACGGATCATCTTCATCGTGACGAACAACACTCTTCGGTGGAATCACATCACCTTCAATGATGTTGTCTGATACGTCGAGTAATGCACGAATGAAGCGCTTATAACAACGTTGACCTTCAGCAAAAATTTCATCACGGCCAGACAAAGTATGTTGACGCTTACAAACGAAACCACCTTTTGCTCCAACCGGAACAATAACTGTGTTCTTAACTTGCTGTGCTTTTACCAGGCCTAAAATCTCAGTACGAAAGTCCTCTTGACGGTCTGACCAACGCAGTCCACCACGGGCCACTTTACCGCCACGCAGATGGACACCTTCAATGTCTGGCGCATAAACGAAGATCTCAAACGCTGGAACCGGTGCAGGAATATCAGGAATCTCGCTTGGCCTCATTTTCAAAGCCAACCAAGGTTTAGGCTGCTTATTGCCACCCACTTGGTAGTAGTTAGTCCGCAGCGTTGCTGTGATCATCTCCATATAGCGACGAATAATACGATCATCATCCAGGCTTTCCACGTGATCTAACTGCTCGGTGATCTTCTTGATCAAATCCTGCTGACCTTTCACGCTCCCCTTCAGTTTCGGGTCAAAACGCTTGCCGAATAAGCTCACTAACCCTTTTGCTAAATCTGGGTAATGAGACAATGTGTCTTCAATGTATTGTTGGCTGAATGGGAAACCTACTTGACGCATGTAACGAGCATAAGCACGTAAGATTGAGATTTCACGGCCAGAAAGACCAGCACCAAGTACCAAGCGGTTAAAACCATCGCTGTCTAACTCACCCGCCCAAATTGCCGCGAAGGCTTGTTGGAAAAGATCGCGAGCTTCACGAAGATCAATGGTCTTATCGCTCTTGTGCAGCATAGAGAAATCTAGGATCCAATATGTCACCCCATTGGTTTTACGCACTTCATACGGAGACTCACCGATAACGCGCAGACCAAAGTTTTCAAGCATTGGCATCACATCAGAAAGGTGAATTGGCTCTTCACTGTGGTAGAACAACTTCAAACGAACTGCTTTAGAATCTGCCGCTTCTTCTTGAGGACGGTAGAACAGCATACCCAATTTGTTGTCTTCGCTTAGTGCTTCTAAACGCTCAATGTCCGCTACTGCAGAACCTGGCATCATGTCTTCTTTGTACGAACGTGGGAATGCACGCATGTACTCTTTCGACAATGGAAGCCCTTTACTTTCACCGAAGTTTGCAATGATTGATTCAGACAAGCGGTCATCCCAAGTAGACGATACTTCCATTAAATTTTGCTCAATTGTTTTCACGTCCACATCCATGTTGTTGTTATCAACACGAACAATATAGTGCGTTCTTGCCAGTGGGCTTTCAGAGAAGTACGTTGTAAATTCAACCTCTTCTTCACAACCAAAGTACTGCTTCAAGATGCGTTGTGTTTGACGGCGAAGTTCAGTGTTGTAACGATCTTTTGTTACGTAAACCATACAGCTGAAGAAACGGCCAAACGGGTCTTTGCGAACGAACAAACGCAGGAGATCACGATCTTGCATTTGAACTACGCCTGTACCCACTTCAAGTAACTCTTCTTCTCGAGCTTGAAGCAGTTCATCACGTGGATAGTTTTCAAGAATATTGTGCAGTGCTTTGTAAGAATATGAACCCTCACGGTAACCACTCGCGTCTAAAATACGCTCTACTTTCTCGCGAACTAGAGGAATCGTTTCGACGGTTTGGTTATAAACGGCAGACGTGTAAAGACCAGTGAAGCGGTGCTCACCAATTACCTTGCCGTTCTTATCGAATTTCTTAATACCGATGTAGTCGTTGTAAGCTGGGCGGTGAATGCGTGAAGCCGTGTTGCCTTTCGTTACGATAAGAACATATGGTTTTTTCGCTTCCAGACGCGCCGAATCAGAAAACTCAGACAGTTTAACTCTGCGCACCCGCTCTGAATTGGCAAACAAACCAAGGCCTTGCTCCTTAGTCGGTTGCAGCTCAGTGTCACCGTTTACCGAAACAAGGTCGTACTCCTTGTAGCCCATAAACGTAAAATTATGCTCGCCTAGCCAACGAAGGAACGCCATTGTCTCATCAAAACGTTGTCCATCGACCGGAATGTTGTTTTTCTGCTGTTCAACTTGATTAGTGACTTGTTCAAGCCTTTCGACCATTTTTAGCCAATCGTTGACCACGAGTCGCGTATCAGTAAATATATCCAGCAGTTCTGATTTCAACGCGGCCATTTCCGCTTTGCTGCTAAGGCGGTCAACCTCAATATGGAAAAGCGATTGAAAAGCGCCTTGCTCATTACTCACACCGACCACGCATCCTGAATCAGAACGAGAAATTTGGGTTGGATTATGAAGCATAAGGTGTGAAGAAAGGTCGAGGCGAGAGAACGCCATTTTTATTGAATCAACAAGGAACGGGCTATCAGGTACCACTATCTCAACGATAGTGTGAGTAGACTGCCAACCTTGACGACTGACGGTCGGGTTGAAAACGCGTACCGAGATATCGTCGGCTTTTTTTTCATTGATATGATGCCATAAGCTAACAACAGCACCATATAAATCGGACTCGTTTCTCTGAGTGAGATCGTCTTGAGAAACATTACTAAACAAGTGTTGAGCAAGTTGAGTTACGAGAGGTCGATGAGCAAGGTCAAGTTTGTCTTGAATCAGTTGGTAAACTTTTTCAAGCAAAACCGGAACCACAGTTTCACGTGCGGTCATAGTCACACTCCACAATTAGAATTATCTTTTATTATTAGGGGCTCACTTAACCGAGTGTTTGAACCTAGCCTTAAGCTCTTTCCTACTCACTCGTTAAGCAAAGGTAATGCGTTTATTTATTGTAAGAGCATTATTGATAAATCGTTAATTGTTTTGGATGTAGTGCGCAGTGAAATGTTTAATTCTGTGATTGAGATTCCTTTTAACTCACTAGTCTGGCTAGAATTTACAGAGCTTCTAACTTAATAAACTTATTTTTTTGGTCAGTTGTCAGCCTAAACTGGCCTCTAACCCCTATTTGTGTAAGAAATGGTCTGAAACGGGTTGCGGGTAACTGCAAGCGTAATCCAGTTGTTGTTATCACTTGAACTTTGCTTGCTGCACCAGAATAGCTAGCTAAAAACTGCTGATATGAAATGTTAAGTTGGAAAATATAGCGATTCATACGATACCTGTACAAACATACAGTGCCGGTATTTTTTGGCACAAACAATGTGGAAAGGTGAAAGATGTCAAAATTGAAAGCTTGTCTTAAAGGCTAATCTTACTTGGGCCCTCATTATTTTTAAACAACGGCTTAGTACAGGTTTACCTAAACGTCCATTTGCTTAAACAACGAATGTTACTTGAAAAATGTACTGCTTAAAATCGAGCACTCAAGTACCCATAAACAAAAATCAGTGGTAGATATTCTCTACCACTGATGACTTTTCTTAATAAGTAAACCGTTAACCTTGAGAACGCTTGACTTAAGCCTCTAGCGCTTTCGTCAATTTCTCAAACAAATCTTTCGCAAGGTTATCCATCCCCTTTAACGTCTCCAGTTCTTTTTTGATCAGCGCTTGGCGTGCATCATCGTACTTACGAAACTTTAGTAACGGGTCAATCAAACGAGAAGCCACTTGCGGGTTGCTGCTGTTCAGCTCACGTAAGATCTCGCCAGCAAAAGCATAGCCCTGACCAGACTTGTCGTGGAATTGAACCGGGTTCATGTTTAGGAATGAACCGACCAGGTTACGAGTACGGTTCGGGTTCTTCAAACTGAACGCTTGGTGCGACATCGATGTTTTGATCACTTCAAGTGCATTTGAACTTGGGTTTGTCCCCTGCAATGCAAACCACTTGTCCATGACAAGACCATCATGTTTCCACTTGTCACTGTAATCTGCCATCAAGGTTTCACGACATGCGAGTTGTGCACTATTTGCTGCGCCCATTGCTGCCATGGTGTCTGTCATGTTATTCGCTTGCTGGTACATCTCAACAACCAAGTCATTGCCCTGCTCAGTATGAGCTAAGTAACTTAGACAAACTTTACGCAGAGTACGCTTACCAATCGAATCGTGATCGATCGTGTATTCTGTTAGTGCATGACTGTGATAAACCGCTGACAACTCGTCTTCAAGCTCTTTCGCTAACGTCACTCTCATCGCATTAAGAACAAACGCTACAGCATCGATATCGACACGTTCATACCAACCCGACACTTCATTGTGGCTTGGTAGAGAAAGCATTTCTGCAATAAACGCAGGTTCAAGTGAATCACTAAGCAGCACACCACGGAATGCATCAACAACAGAAGCAGCAAGCTCAAACGTTTGACCCTGTTGAACCTTATCAACATTGCTGCGGATATACTTCGCCAATAGCATTTGTCCTGCATCCCAACGAGAGAACTCATTACGCGCATTCACCATCAAGAAGATCAGCTCTTGATCTGAGTAGTCGTACTCCAGTTTTACTGGCGCGGAAAACTCTCGAAGTAGTGATGGGATCGGTTGTTCGCAAACGTTTTCAAACACGAACGTTTGCTCTGCTTCTTTCACATCCAATATGTTGTGAACTGGCTTGCCGTTACATTGTAACTCAACAACTTCACCTGAAGCCGTGTATAATTCGATATCAAGCGGAATATGTAAAGCCTGTTTTTCCGTTTGCTCATGAGTTGGCGCTGTCAGTTGGCGAGTTTTAAGCGTGTACTGTTTCTTTTCTGCGTCGTAGTAACTTTCAACGGACAGCGTCGGCGTACCAGATTGGCTGTACCATAAGCGGAACTGAGACAAATCAACGCCTGATGCATCTTCCATTGCCGCGACGAAATCTTCACAAGTTGCAGCCGTACCATCGTGACGTTCAAAATACAGCTTCATGCCTTTTTGGAAACCGTCTTCACCCAACAATGTGTGGATCATTCGAATCACTTCACTGCCCTTTTCATACACGGTCAATGTATAGAAATTATTCATTTCTATCACTTTTTCAGGGCGAATTGGGTGAGACATTGGGCTGGCGTCTTCAGCGAATTGTGGCCCGCGGATGATACGAACATTATTGATTCGGTTTACTGCGCGAGAGCCTAGATCCGAGGAAAATTCTTGGTCGCGGAATACGGTTAAACCTTCTTTTAAACTTAGTTGGAACCAATCACGACAAGTGACTCGGTTACCGGTCCAGTTATGGAAATATTCGTGGCCGATCACCGCTTCAATACCTAAGTAATCGGCATCAGTTGCTGTTTGGTCGTTTGCTAGAACAAACTTAGAGTTAAAGACGTTGAGGCCTTTGTTTTCCATCGCACCCATGTTGAAGAAATCAACGGCTACGATCATGTAGATGTCTAAGTCATACTCAAGGTTGAAACGTTGTTCGTCCCATTTCATTGAGTTAATCAAAGAAACCATCGCGTGGTTTGCTCTGTCTAGGTTGCCCTTATCAACAAAGATTTCTAAGTCGACTTTACGACCTGATTGTGTGGTGTACGCGTCGCGCAGTACATCAAAGTCACCAGCAACAAGTGCAAATAAATAAGCAGGTTTTGGATGTGGATCCTGCCACTTTACCCAGTGGCGACCATTTTCAGCTTCACCTTGAGCAACGCGGTTACCATTACTGAGCAAGAAAGGGTTTTCTGCTTTGTCAGCGATAACCGTTGTTGTGAACTTCGCCAATACGTCTGGGCGATCCATGTAGTAAGTGATACGACGGAAACCTTCCGCTTCACATTGAGTACAGAAAGCACCACCCGATTTGTATAAACCTTCTAGAGCACTATTCCCTTCAGGGTTGACTTCAGTCACGATCGTTAGTGTGAAATCTTTCGGTAAATCATTCAGTATTAGTTGCGTTGCAGACTGCTCATACTGCGTCCACTCTTTGCCTTCTACCAAAACCGAGACCAGCTTCAAGCCTTCACCATCCAGTGTTAATGTCGCACTTTCTTTCTCTTGTTTAACGCTAGATACCGCTGTAACGATAGATGCAGAGTCATACAAATCGAAAGTTAAGTCGATTTCAGAAATAGTATGAGAAGGTGATTGATAATCTTTACGATACTTGGCTTGAGGGGTATGTGCCATGACGGGTTCCTTGTGATCGTTATTTGTAATTATAATTTATATATCTAAGGGTTGAGCGACAAGAACACAAGGGGAAGATAAAAAAAAGAGGCATTATAGTAATAATGCCTCATTATTTTGCTACTTTATCAATCAAATCAAAAATTAACGCCTAGAAAACGAACTGTGTACCTTAATATTTATTTTTGCAAAATTATCAAGTTTGCTAAACATCATCGTCGATCTTATCGTTACCGAATCCGATTGAGTACAGCAAACATGTCTCCCTCTTCACCTTTCAGAGTTAACACATCGCTGTTCAACGTATAACGACTTCCATGCTCACCATTTTCATACAATAGCACGAGTTGATCGCCTTCCGTGTAATACACACCACGACGAACGACTTCACCACCCACTTCATCAGAAACTCGGAACATAAACACGAAGTCAGGTTGAAGAACTAAATCCATCTTTTGAATATTACTTGCGGTTAAATCGCTACCAGACAGTTCAGCACTTGACCAAATGCCCGCGAGTTCATTCGGTAAGGCTTTGGTGAACATAACGCCATTAAGGTTCAGCATATTGTGATTACTGCTGTACGCGTAAACCTGAGGTTCCGAAGTATTCAAACCCAAGATAATGGTATCTTCATTCGCGTTGTACGAACCTTCCCAGTGATCGACACTGTAGTCTTTCTTTTGGATATCGATGCTGAATGAATAATTTGAGTCAAGAGTCAGCTTTATTGCTCTAAAATTTTCAGTATCTTGCTCAGGCTCTGGATTCATCAAATACCAGTCACCAAGCAATAAAGGCAGATCAAAATGGGACAGATTACTATCACTTTTTGACTGTTGACTGCTCTGAGCAACCTCGCTCCCAAAAGCAACAAAACTTAAACAAGATAAAATTATTAGTATCGATTTCATAAGCGTACCCTCGTTTTCTTTAAGCTTAGGCACGTAATGATTATAAAGCGAAAAAATTTGACCTAAGTCACTAAATTTTACATACAAAGTAACTTATATGGCATCATTCGTCACAAAAATAACTTTAATTAGGACGATGCATGAGGGAGTGCAAAAGTGAAATTTGGATAAAATGAATGGTTTTTGTCAACATGTAGACGAAAAAAGCGAGCCAAAGCTCGCTTTTCAAGTAATCGCTTTATGTTCTACTTCTTAATCATATCAAGCATGATAGAAACAGACTCATCGAGATAAGCGTCTGGTGCTTCGTAGTCTTTAGGGACATCATCCAACGACTTAAAGGTCTCCAATTTAGCCACTTTTTGACGTTGATTAATTCGATCTAAGCGAAGTGCTTCTGCATCGTCACTCTCTTGTTGACGTACCTTTTCATTAAGCGAAAGATCATTATCATCTTTATCTGCATTATATTTTTCAATATCTTGCGCGATAAAACCAAACTCCATATCGCTAGCAATACGAGCTTGATGTTGAGCCGTTAATGCAGCAATTTGCTTTTCGTTACGCTGTAACACAGTGTAATTTGCTTGGTCTATGCTATCCCAAGGTAAGGCATTATCTTCTACACTTTCCCCAGTATCCGCTGGATCAACCGGTGTTGGATAAGCAATATCAGGTACTACCCCTTTATTCTGTGTGCTTCCGCCATTGATCCGATAGAATTTTTGGATTGTGTATTGAACGTAGCCTAATTCTTTATCGAACAAATCATAGATATGATTCAAAGAACGGTGTTGTTGCACTGTCCCTTTACCAAAAGAGTTTTCACCGAGAATAATTGCACGACCGTAATCTTGCATTGCTGCTGCAAAAATCTCGGAGGCTGAAGCACTGTAACGGTTGATCAGTACGGTTAATGGACCTTGATAACTGATTTTACCATCAGTATCACTGTTTACCTTAACTCGACCATAACTATCACGAACCTGAACCACCGGCCCCTCTTTAATGAATAGGCCAGAAAGTTCCGTTGCTTCTGTTAAAGCACCACCGCCATTATTTCGCAAATCAACGATAATACCATCAACATCTTGCTGCTTAAGCTCAGTGATTAGCTTGTCGGTGTCTTTCGATAAACCGACATAAAAGCTTGGTACTTCGAGTACACCAATCTTCTTGCCATCTTTCTCTATCACTTCAGATTTAACGGCGCGATCTTCTAAACGAATTTTATCTCGGACAATTGTGACAACGTTACTTTTTGCATCTTTACCATCAGGTAAGATCTGCAGCTTAACTTTGGTGCCTTTCGGCCCCTTAATCAATTGCACTACATCGTCTAAACGCCAGCCGATAACATCCACAATCTCTTCACCATCCTGACCGACACCGACGATACGGTCGCCATCGTTCAATTGTTTGCTATTGGACGCGGGTCCACCAGCCACTAATGATCGAATAACGGTGTAGTCGTCTGTCATCTGGAGTACAGCACCAATGCCTTCAAGAGATAGGTTCATCTCTGACTGGAATTGCTCTGCATTTCTTGGAGAAAGGTAACTGGTATGAGGATCAATTTCTCGCGAAAAAGCGTTCATGTAGATCTGGAAAGCATCTTCGTTATGCGATTGCGTAATACGCTTCATCGCATTGTTATAGCGCTTTTCCAAAATTTCTTGAATCTCTGGCCACTCTTTGCCGGTGAGTTTTAGGTTCAATGCATCGTATTTAACGCGCTTTCTCCAAAGCTCATTCACTTCTGCGATATCTTTTGGCCACTCAGCTTCACTACGATTCAGCTCTATGCTTTCATCTGTATCAAACTTAATCTCGGTATCTAACAAAGACAATGCATATTGAAAACGTTCGAAACGCTTCTGCATCGAGAAGTTATAAACATCAAAAGCGATTTGGTTATTGCCTTCTTTCAGCTGGTCATCAATTTGCGTCGATGCCGATGAGAAAGAGTCAATATCCGCTTGAGTAAAGATATTACGATTGTAATCGAGCATCTCCAAATATCGATTAAAGATAGCTTGAGAAAACTCATCGTTAAGATTGAAGTGTTTATAGTGAGAGCGAGTAAATCGAGAAGTAACACGTTTACTCGCAGTTTCGTGTTGGACTTCAGGAGCGAGTAGAGGTAAATCGTCCTGATCTAATTTGGCTTCAAGAGCCTGAGCTGAAGCTGCTAGCCAAAAGCTAGCAGCAATCAGTGTCAATTTTGAACGGCATTTCATGCGTAGGAGTATCTCCTTTAAGCGCGCAAGTGCTCCGCTTTAACAACCATTTGTAGGCCGTTTGCTAACTGAACACGCACATCTTCCTTACTGATTTCAACAATGGTCGCAGCCATGTTTCCTTTACCCATGTTCACATTTACTTCTTTGCCAACGATGAATTCATCAGCGTTCAAAGCGCGTGTTTCAATAGGCTTGTCTACTTTTGGTGCTTTAGGCGCTTGACGACGAGGCTGTTGAGCTTTCTTCGCCTTAGCTTTTACTTTACCTTCTTCACGAGCTTTTTGTGCTTGCTCTTTACGACGAGCTTGAACTTTAGCTTTGCTTTCTGCAAGTGTCGCTTTAGCGTGCTCTACGTGCTCTTCTTCTAATGTGCCACACGCGTTGCCATCTAGGTCAACACGCTCTGCGCCAGCTTTTACGCCGTGCAGGTAACGCCATGATGATGTGTATTGTCTTAACGCTGCACGAAGCTGAGTCTTACTTACTTTTTCGTCTTCATTTAGACGTTCAGCAAGATCTTGAAAAATACCAATTTTAAGTGGTTTTGCTTCACCTTCTAGAGTAAAGCATTTAGGGAAACATTCAGCAATATATGCGATAACTTCTTTGCTGTTTTTTAACTTTTCAGTGTTTTCCATGTGGGTTCCTGGTTTTTGCGGTTTTCCGCGAGCATTAAGAAAATATTTTTACGTATTATAGAGAGATGCTTGGGAAAAACCACACTAAGAGAATAAATTATGCCTTGTTCGCATGCGAATTAAGCAGCTTTTCCACTTCTTCCATGAAAAATACCAATCCGTCCTCATCGATTTGAGAAAATCGACCAACATTTGGGCTATCGATATCAAGAACGCCAGCCACTTTTCCGCCAATCGAGAACGGAATGACGATTTCAGAGTTACTTGCAGCGTCACAAGCGATATGACCTTCGAATTCATGAACATCATAAATTCGCTGAACAGTATTGGTCGCTAATGCTGTTCCACATACACCACGCCCTACCGGAATTCGAACACAAGCAGGTTTACCTTGAAATGGCCCCAGTACCAGTTCCTCATTTTGCTGCGTTAGATCTGGTTTCATTAAATAGAAACCCGCCCAATTGAGATCATCCAATTCCATGAATAATAATGAACTGATATTCGCTAAATTAGCAGTAAGATCGGTTTCAGATTCAATTAATGCAACGGCCTGTTTGGTTAAGCGGTGGTAATGTTCTATTTTCATATTAACTTCCAAATAAATTGAGACTTCCATTATAAAAAGAACGCAGTAGAATGCAGTCATTAAAACTAAATAGGACTTATTCTCATCATAATGAACAATTCAGAAGACACTATTAGCCGTTCTTGGTTAATAACTCAAGTAAAAAAACACAAGTCCAAATTACTGTTTGCTAACGTTATTGCTATTTTTGCAACGCTAATTAGTGTTCCTATCCCCTTGCTTATGCCATTAATGGTTGATGAAGTCTTGCTTGATAAGCCCGCTTCAGGCTTAGATATGATGAACCACCTGCTTCCATCATCTTTACAAACCCCGACTGGCTATATTGCGCTAACGTTACTGTTAGTCATCATCATGCGTACTGTAAGTCAGGCATTGAACATTCTGCAAGGGCGTCAGTTTACACTTGTGTCCAAAACAATTACCTATCAAATTCGCAGTAAGATGATAGATAAGCTTGGCCGCATCAGTATGCGACAATATGAAATCAAAGGCAGTGGCGGTATTAATGCCCACTTAGTAACAGACATAGAAACCATCGATAAGTTCATTGGCTCGACTCTCTCCAAGTTTCTGATCAGCTTCTTAACCGTGTTAGGCACCGCTATCGTACTGTTGTGGTTAGACTGGCGTTTAGGGCTCTTCATACTACTGGTCAATCCAGTTGTGATCTATTTTTCGCGCAAACTCGGTAGTAAGGTCAAGCATCTTAAGAAGTATGAGAACCAATCGTTTGAACGTTTTCAGAACCGTTTAGTCGAAACCTTAGATGGCATTTATCAACTACGCGCGGCAAATAAAGAGCGTATATTCTTAGACGAACTCAAAGCCCAAGCAAACCAAATAAGAATCGATGCGGATAAATACGCTTGGCAGTCTGAGGCTGCGGGTCGCGTTTCCTTTCTATTGTTCTTATTGGGCTTTGAACTTTTCCGTGCAGTCGCCATGTTGATGGTGCTCTTCAGCGATTTAACTATTGGTCAGATTTTTGCAGTATTTGGCTATTTATGGTTCATGCTAGGCCCAGTTCAAGAGTTGCTCGGGATTCAATTCTCTTGGTACAGCGCGAAAGCGGCGTTGCAACGGATCAATCAGCTGTTACAACTAGAAGAAGAGAAGCGCCCTATCAGTAAAGTGAACCCATTTACTGAATATCAAGAAGTTACTGTCGACATCGATGATGTTACATTCTCTTACACATCAGAAAGCACGGTTTTAAATCGATTGTCATTGCAAATTCCAGCGGGTAAAAAAGTCGCGTTGGTGGGTGCCAGTGGTGGTGGTAAGTCCACGTTAATCCAATTGCTCATTGGGGTTTACCAAGCTGAGTCAGGATGTATTCGTTACAACGGTGAAACCACTGACGACATTAGCTTTGATGTGATACGAAACCAAATTGCCGTTGTTTTACAGCAACCTATACTCTTTAATGATACATTAAGGCATAATCTGACGCTTGGCGAAGAATACGATGAAATATCGCTATGGCGTGCACTTGAAGTCTCTCAAATGCAAGATGTGATCAAACAGCTGAGCCATGGCTTAGATACTCAAATTGGTAGGAATGGTGTTCGGCTATCTGGAGGCCAAAGGCAACGTCTTGCTATCGCTCGTATGGTCCTGAGTAACCCTAAGTTTGTTATTCTTGATGAAGCAACATCAGCACTTGATACCGCGACAGAGTCTGCACTGCATAGAGCGCTGAGCGAGTTTTTGAAAGACCGCACAACTTTGATTGTGGCACATCGATTATCAGCGGTAAAACAAGCGGACCTCATCTATGTTTTAGAAGATGGGCAAGTCACACAAACAGGAACACATGGTGAATTGGTTGAACAACAAGGACTTTATCAAACCCTTTATGGCAGTGTGCAATCGCACGCCTGAAGCTTGTCGTTCTAAAACGTCAGGTCAAGACATTGTTTTGACCTACGTTTCAATTTGGGAGGTCGTGTGACCTCTCCATCTGAAACCACCCTTTTATCAACGAAACACCAATGTGAAGGCAGCTCAGTTCGGCTATGCCAGGGCTGTGAGCTCCCGGTCGATAGAATAGACATTCCTTTAGGGAAATCAGCATACTGCCCTCGGTGTGGAACTCAACTTTACCGAGGCGGCACCCCAAGCTTATCCGGCAATCTAGCCATCGCGATTACCTGCTTATTGCTGTTTATCCCCTCACACTTTTTTGAGTTCATTAGCATCCGTCTTATTGGGGTAATGATCCCCGCCACCCTTCCATCGGGTGTTTTTACCTTAATGGGTGAAGGCTTTCCACTCCTAGGCTTGCTGATCTTATTCTGCAGTTCGATTACGCCGTTACTGGTCTGCTGCTCTGTGCTGATCAGTCATTTATCCCTGCGCCACAGGCTATTTACGCCATTTAGCTACTCTTTAGCAATCATCCAAACCCTAAAGCACTGGATGATGTTAGATGTTTTCTTAGTCAGCGTTGCCGTCTCCTGCTTTAAGTTACAAGACTATGCCGACATCTTTGTTGGCCCCGGCTTAGTCGGCTTGGTTTTACTGCAACTGTTCAGTGTGTTACTTGTAAGCCGAATCAGCGTAAGGCGCTATTGGGATGCATGGGCCAAAGAGTCCGAATACTCGTTCACAAAAAGTAAAAATGTACACTGCCATAATTGTCACTTGTCTCAACCTGAAGGCCATGCCTGCGTGCGTTGTCATCATGATTTATACCACCGTAAGCCCCACTCGATTAAAAAAACGTGGTCACTGTTATTTGCCGCTTCCGTCGCGATCATCCCCGCCAATGTTATCCCGATATCAATACTGATAACCAATGGTCAACGACTTGAAGACACCATCATTTCTGGAGTCGCGTCATTAATTAATAGCGATATGTATGGAATAGCCGCGATCATATTTATTGCCAGTATCGTGGTGCCGGTCGCCAAAATACTGGGGCTCGTCTACATATTGGTTTGTATTCAAATGAAACGTGCGGTTTACCATAGACAACGTATGACCATCTATTTCATCGTGAAATGGGTGGGGAAATGGTCGGTCATGGATCTGTTTGTTATTTCAATCATGATGACACTGGTCGATCGTGGACAAATTTTAAACTTTACACCAGGTTATGGTGCTGTCGCCTTTGGCGCTGTGGTCGTTCTTACAATGCTGGCAGCAGAAAGCTTAGATCCCAGACTAATTTGGGATAACTACACCTCTAAAGATGAGTCAGTGAATGAACAACAATAACCAATCACAAACGTCATATTCACCAGAAGTGAGAAAGAACAAAGGTATCTCACCTTTGTGGATTCTGCCTATCCTAACTGTCGCTCTTGCGGGTTGGTTGGTCATGAAATCAATACATGATGCCGGGCAACGTGTGCAAATATACTTCTCAGATGCCGCTGGTTTAGTGGCAGGCAGAACGACGATTCGTTACCAAGGTTTAGAGGTCGGTATGGTACGCGACATCACCTTATCTAAAGATTTATCGAATATCTATGTGGATGCGGACATTTACCCTGAAGCGCAAAAGCTATTGTCAAAAGGTACGCGTTTCTGGTTAGTAAAACCAACGGCAAGTTTGTCTGGGATCTCTGGATTAGACGCGCTTGTTTCGGGTAACTATATCGCGATCCACCCCAGTGAAACGAAACAAGAGCCAGAAACCGTTTTTCATGCATTAGAGTCATCACCTTCTGACTTACTCGTCTCTGAGGGACTTAATATCTCGTTAACAACACAAGACCTCGGTGGTGTTTCTGTGGGGTCTCAGATTGTGTACCGTAAAATCCCTATCGGTGAGGTGTACAATTACCAACTAAACGAAAACGGTAAGTCCGTCACTATACAAGCGTCAATTAAAGATGAATACAGCCACATCATTACCGACCAAAGCCGATTTTGGAACGTAAGTGGCATAGGAGCAAGTATTGGTTTCTCTGGCGTTGATGTCCGCTTAGAGAGCCTAAGTGCCCTGCTTGGTGGTTCCATTGCCGTCGACTCTCCCGGAGAAGGGCAACCCGTAGAGACGAATAGCAAATTCAAACTCTACCCAGACCTAAAAACCGCCGGGCGTGGTATCTCAATCAAAATTGCAGTGCCAGATGATAATAAGATCAGCTCAACTGGCGCTCCCATCATGTATCGAGGCATAGAAATTGGCCAAATCACGGATTTATCGTTAAGTGAAGGGCGTAAAAACGTGATTGCTTCAGCCGCTATCCAGCCGGCATTCAGTGATTTTTTGAATAGCGGAAGTCAATTCGTTTTAGAAGAAGCCGAATTATCACTCTCGGGGATGAAGAACATAGCTAACTTAGTCACGGGCAACTTTTTGACATTGGTGCCCGGCGAAGGTGATAATGCGCGTCGATTTACCGCTATTCGTAAGAACGAATTTAGCCAAGAGCAGCAGCAGTCCGTTGCAATACGCTTAACATCGAACAATTCCTTTGGCTTGGGGGTAGGAACACAGCTACTTTACAAAGGCATTGCCGTAGGCTCGATCATTCAAGTCGGCTTAGTCGATCATGTTGGTACTAACTCTGGCAAGCATGAAGTATTCATGGATGCACTTATCGATAATGAATACGCGCACCTTATTAAAAGCCACAACCGTTTCTTTGTGACGGGCAGTGCTAGCGCAGAGCTTACCGAATCAGGCTTGAGCGTTACCGTGCCACCTGCCAAACAACTGCTTACGGGGTCGATTAGTTTTGTAAGTGAAGGTAAACCAGAAGCTCAGACTGACTATCAGCTTTTCCAAAGTGAATCATTAGCTGAAATTGCCAAGTTCAATCAGTCGGGGTCAAAGACTCTGACACTGTTTGCTAGTGAACTACCTTCTATTTCCAAAGGCAGCCCACTACTCTATCGCAATCTACCCGTTGGCAGCATTTCTGATTTTCAGCTTGCGGATGGCGGTGTAAGAATTCAGGTCACCATTGAAAACCGTTATACGCATCTACTGAATAAACACACCGTTTTCTGGAACCGTTCCGGCGTTGAGGTTGATGCTTCTTTATCAGGTATCAGCATCAAAGCTGCCCCAGTAAAAACCCTTATACAGGGCGGAATTGCCTTTGACTCACTGCCTGGAATCGACAACAAACTAGGCGAAACGTGGAAGCTTTATAAAGACTCAAAATCGGCTAGGAAATTTGGACGAGCAATTACTATTGCCTCTTCTGGCTCTCAAGAAATCAGCAAAGGCATGGCCATTAAATTTCAAGGCGTCGCCGTGGGTGAAGTGACCTTGGTTACCCCTAACTTCCACAAAGACGGTGTCGAAATAACAGCTCGAATTTTGCCCGAGTACGTGGATAAAATTGCAGTTGAAAACAGTCATTTTTGGCTAGCAGAACCGGAGATCACCCTCAACGGCATTAAAAACGCTTCGGCATTACTGTCTAAGCACATCAACGTCGATCCAGGTAAAGGCGATACCAAGACAACGTTTACACTGAGCAAAGGTCCGTTTCAACCGGAAGGTAAGATATTTCAGCTACAAAGCGAAACAAGAGGCTCGGTATCTGCTGGCACACCTATCCTGTTCCGTGATCTGGAAATCGGCAGCGTGCTTGATGTGCAGCTCGGTGAGTTCGCAGACCGCATTATCTCTACGATTCAGATAAAACCAGAGTTCGCTTACCTGATTCGCTCAAACAGCGTGTTCTGGAATGTGTCTGGTGTTGATGTGTCTATCGGCTTGTCTGGCGCTAACATTAAAACAGGTACTGTCGATAGCCTAATTCGAGGCGGCATCACCTTCTCAACACCACCAACCGATGAATTACAACCGTTGGCAGAAGAAGATCAGTCTTTCTACTTATATCCGAAAGCCGAAGACGAGTGGAAATCGTGGAGAACCGCAATCCCTCGCCCTTAGAGCAATTAAGTACTTAGATACTTAGACACTTAAAGCAACTAGCCATTGGCTTTTGTTTTCTGAGTAGATAACCAAAAATTCACTTCTAAAATGCAGCCATTAAGGCTGCATTTTTATTGTTTCAAGCAAATATGGTTTAGGACAATCTCATTTTGCTTTAAACTGCGCGCATTAATGCTATAAATCGAGATACCCTTTTGCACGCTAACGTATATATCCCAGAAGAATTCCTAACTCACATTGAAGGCATCATGCCAAGCCATCTAGACATGGCTTCTTTTGTTGCTTCTTGCCAACAACCACTTCGTAAAAGCATTCGAGTAAACACACTGAAGATCAGTGTTGAAGACTTTCTCGTGCGCGCAAAGGATAAAGGCTGGGAATTAGAGCCTGTGCCTTGGTGTGGAACAGGATTTTGGATTACAGCGGACGAAAGTGAAGCGCCTCTAGGAAACACAGCAGAGCACATGTCTGGCCTATTCTACATCCAAGAAGCCAGTTCAATGATGCCACCTTCTGCACTCTTCCAAGGCGAAGAAAACTACCAAGCAGTGCTAGATACGGCTGCGGCTCCGGGTTCTAAAACCACACAGATTGCAGCACTCATGAATAACCGTGGCGTGCTGGTTGCCAATGAATACGCAGCGAGCCGAGTAAAAGTACTTCACGCCAACATCGAACGTTGTGGTGTGCGTAATGCTGCACTGAGTAACTTTGACGGGCGTGTATTTGGTGGATGGTTACCAGAACAATTCGATGCTGTGTTGCTAGATGCACCCTGCTCTGGCGAAGGCACAATTCGTAAAGATGCCGACGCAATGAAGAACTGGACTTATCAATCTGTAGTCGACATTGCAGACACCCAAAAAGATCTAATCGAGAGTGCATTCCACGCCCTTAAGCCTAATGGTGTTCTGGTTTATTCAACGTGTACGTTAAGCACGGAAGAGAACCAACAAGTGTGCCATCACTTAAAAGACACCTTTGGTGACGCGGTTGAATTCGAATCTCTAGAATCACTGTTTGAAGATGCTAAAGCGACCACAACAGAAGAAGGCTTTCTACACATCTTCCCTCAGGTTTATGACTCTGAAGGCTTCTTCGTTGCACGTATTCGCAAGCTAGCATCGGTTACTCCGCCAGAAGTGAAAAAGCGCTTAGGTAAATTCCCATTCGAGAAAGCTTCAAAGAAAGCACAACAAGAAGTGGCTGAACAGCTTTCAAGTTCGTTAGATATTGAGTTACCAAGCGATACTCAGGTATGGACACGCGACAAAGACGTATGGCTATTCCCTGAAGCGTTAGAACCGATGATTGGTGAGTTCCGTTTCTCTCGCATGGGCATCAAGATCGCAGAAACCCATAAAAAGGGCTACCGCTGGCAGCACCAAGTAGCAACGACCCTCGCGACAGGCAATGAAGCCAACATTGTTGAACTGACTATCGAAGATGCTCGCGAGTGGTTCATGGGACGAGATGTTCGCCCTGAAGGTCTATCAGGTAAAGGCGAAGTACTCGTTAAATACAACGGTGCGATCATTGGCCTTGGTAAGTGGGTTGGCAACCGAGTTAAGAACGGTTTACCACGTGAGCTAGTGCGCGATAAGAACCTATTCTAGCTTTTAGCTTTTAGCACATGCTCAGTCCCTAAACAGAGCTATACAGACGAATAAACAAAAAGCCCAAACAACGCAGGTTGTTTGGGCTTTTTCTATTCAATCTGTTTTTTGGGGAAACTAACTCAGTCAACGCAAATAAAAAGGTTGATGAATCAACGCTTAATTACAAAAATATTAATTCAAGTCACTATTTGTGTTATCAAAAATCGCATATCAGAAAAATTAAACTAAACTTCAGTCTATTAGATAAACAATTACAACGATTAGCGTAGGCTCTTCAGAGCCCTTTCCCCTAAGCCCAAACAGGAAGGTTTGGGCTTCTTTTTAACCGACAGACCCGCTTATTTAGTTAAGCGAATGCCTTCTTTGTCGATCGAGATTTTACCAGACTTGTACAAACCACCAATGGTCTTTTTGAACGTACCTTTACTGGTTCTGAATGCAGAGAAAATCGCATCCGGTGAAGACTTGTCGTTCAATGGCAAGAAGCCACCTTTCTTTTCAAGCAAATCTAGAATCTTAGTGCTTAGATCATCCATCTTAGCCACACCAATCTTCTGAAGAGACAAGTCAATCTTACCGTCTTCTTCACGAACATTTTTAATGTAGCCTTTCAGTGTTTTACCGATGAACAGCTTACCGATGATGTCAGATGGGAAAATCATACCCCAGTGCTCGCCATTCACGATTGCTTTGTAACCCAATTGGCTACGTTCAGCGATGATAAGATCCACTTGCTCGTTACGTTTGTATTCAGCGGGTGTGTTGTCTAACCATTTGTTGAACTTCGTCGTACCAACAATACGGCTCGATGCTTTATCGATATATACATAGACTAAAATTGATTGGCCTTCGTTTAAACGGCCGCGCTGCTCACTGAAAGGAACCAGAAGGTCTTTCCCTTTCACGCCCCAGCTCATGAATGCACCCGTGCTGTTTACGCCTTCAACCGTCATCAAGCCAAATTGCCCAACTTGAGCGATTGGTTTTTCAGTGGTTGCAGCAATCTGGTTGTCAGAATCAATGTATAGGAAAACATCTAATTTTTGACCAATTTCAACACCTTCAGGAGTAAATCGTTTTGGCAGCAACACGGTTCCATAGTCGCTCGCGTCAAGGAATACACCGAAGTCTGCTTGTTTTACTACTTCTAAGCTGTTTATTTGACCAATATTAATCATCAAGATTGTCTCTACTTTAAATTTGGCGGTGATTATACGTGATCTCTGATATGCTTTCGCTAGTTTCATTAATATTTTTGCATTCTAGGAGCCATCGTTGATCACCGTTGATAAACAAGATGCGATAACACTCAAAATTAACCATGCTATGGCAAAGACAAAAATGCTCGACATGGATGTTTATCTATTCGTTCCCGGTGAGCTTGGGCTAACTCCTGAAGTCCTCTCTGAAAGCACATTTTTCTACAGTTCAATCACTCAAAAACGAGCCTATTACAGTGATAAAACACTGCTCCCGTTGGTACACAGCCGATTAGCAAAACGTGGCCGCCTCTCCATAACGCAATACCGTGTCAGCCTGAGTTTGTTTGCCTATCAATACGTTATCGCGTTAGACAAGGCCGTAAGCAGCCTCAATAAAAAAGATGGTGACAGCGTCACTGCTGACGATGTTGATGAGGTCATCGAACTGGCTTTAGATATCTTGAAAAAGCTTCGTCGAAGCATTCCTTACGAAGAGAACCTCAAACGTTACTATGCCAATATCGATAACTATTTATCATGGTACACGGAGCAAAAATTCTTATCGCTGGTCTCACACATGCCTCGTGGCAGTGAATATTCCACTATAAAAGAGCGACTTTTAACACTGTGCGAGAAAGAAACCGCGCACCGCAAACTGAATCGCTATAACTCAACCAGAGTTCGAGAAGACGTCACTCGTCTGAGTAACAAAATGCGATTGCTACGCCGCTTGATTGAGCACCCTATCGTACTCAAAGAGAAGAGCACATCGATGGGTAAAAACGTTAAGCGAGCCGTTAAAGGGATAGCAACAGGCTTAGTCATGGTCGTGGTGACAACAACCGTTATATTGGCTCGAGACTTCCTCGGAGAAATCACGGCTTCGTTCATCGTCGCGATGTCCTTTATCTACGCATTACGTGAGATATTTAAAGACGACTTAAGAGATATCCTTTGGCGCTGGTTACGTAAAGGCAAGCCAAAATGGAAGCGTCGCTACTTTGACCCAACGACCAACAAATCTGTCGGGCACAAACTTGAATGGCTAGACTATGCAAGCTTTTCTAAACTGGCTGACAAAATCCAATTAATTCGTAAAAAGCGCGTTGTACAGCGTGAAGAGCAGATCTTGCACTACCGTTCCCATACGGAGATGTCGACATCAACCTTCATGAGCGGCTATGAAGAGACGCGTGAAACGCTATCCATCAGCCTCAGAGCACTGACACGCTTGATGGATAAAGGATCAAATAAGATCTATCGCTTGAATGAAGGGCAAGTCAGCAGAGAATCCGTAGAAAAACGTCATCTTCTCAACTTGATCATAAAAGAAAACAACCATGACAATGAGCCGATCTATTACCGTTGGAAAATCGTGATGAACCGTTCAAAGATCGTCGACATCGAACAAATCACTCAAGAATCTTGATCTTGTTACGGTGTGTGGACATCCAATTCACATACCGCTCTTCCACTTATTCAACACTCCCACCTACTCCCAAGCTATTTCTTAGACGGGACTTTCTTGATAGAAAGCGTTAATGTGAACTCGGCCATTGGCTGATCACCATGCAAAGATGGGCAAGTGGCGATAATGGTGACAGGTTGATTGACGCGCTCCCCAGTAGACATCGTTTCTGCGAGCATGGTGTCAATCACCTCACCATCTCGACAAGTAAAATGCACATCGCCTTCGGGCCGCTTTATGAAATTGCCCGTCACCTCTTTAAATGCCAACGAAATCTTTTCACCTTGTTGCTGGGATTTACTCATCGCAAGAAAGCCACCCGCCACATCAGCCGCCACATCAGCCGCCACATCAGCCCCCACAGCAAGCACACCAAAGTACATGCTATTGAGGTGGTTTTTGGTTCGTCTCTTTAGGGGAATTTTTAGTTCAACATGTTGGTTGTCCAGCGCGAGTAATTTAGGTCTGCATAACCAAATCAAAGGCACCTTAAACAGGCCAAACATGCTCAAGTAGAAGTTTGCTTTTTGTAGAGGAGTCAACATTCGAATTACCCAGTCAAAAAAGTCATCTGACCAGTTAATCGAACAGCACTAAGAATGTCAAAAAAATGTTACAAAAAAGAGATATCATCACATAATGATATCTCTTTCATTCCAAAGCGTTAGCACGTTAAATCAACGAATACTGTAAAACGATTTACTTAGACAACAAACCGATTTATGCGGTCACGACCGTTTCTACACCGTCAAGATCAGCGATGTAACCTTGTAGACGCGGATAATCAACCAAGCCTTGAGTTACAAGCAGAACTGGCTTCTTCGCGTTCTGAGTCGCCTTCACGATCATATCCAGCAAAGTAATAACCGCCTCATTTTGTGGATCGAAGGCATATTGCTGAGCTTCATTGTGTTTATCTACACCCAATGTGAAAGAGGCTAAGCTATCAACGTTGACCACAACGCCATCAAAGTAATGCAGTAGTCGCTCGCTCAGGAGCACGGCTGACGGAACATCGCACGAGAACAGAACTTTCAAGCCATTAAGACCACGCGGTAAGCCTTGCTCTGCAAGTAAATCGATGATCTTTGCGGCGTCACTTAGGGCACGCACGTAAGGCACAACGACTTCAACATTGATGCCTTGTTCTCGTAAGGTTTTAATCACCTGACACTCTAGAGCAAAAGCCTTGCTGTACTCTTGGGTCGCATAACGAGCAACGCCACGAACGCCAAGCGCAGGGTTCACTTCTTCAGCCTCACAATGGCCACCTAACAGCGAGCGGAAACCGTAACTGTCTGCGCTGCTTAAAGCAATGCGTACCGAGGTGTGATTAGGTTGCACAGCCACTTGAATAGCGCCAACGAGGGTTGAAACGAAATGTTCATCGACGCTCTTGTTACCAAGAATTGCGTCTAAAGAGCTTCTCTCAATCTCAGAGAGTGAATCTAAGTGGTTTTCAATACATGGATGGTAGAAAACACGATCCATGACCAACTCAGATAGGGAAACGTACAAGTGGTTGGCATTATTATTATCGTTATAAGAAGGCAGCACATCACCTAATGCAAGTTCTGGGTGCATAGTGCTTTGATTTTCTTGAGTCATTGCTGCTCCAGCATTTTTATATTGTGTTGAACCGAAAATACCGATAGCTGCCTGTTAATACAAGTGAAAATCCCTTATTTGACGCACGGCTGTTGATAAAAATGAGAATATTAGCAATAACTGAGATAAGTTTGTCTTAAGAGAGTTTATTCCTCTGTACAATTCCGCTATCTTAACCACTTCGCAATAGAATTAAAAAGCCATCACATGCCATTAAAAACTGATGAGTTGAGAACCCAAGCTCTGGGTCCTATGCCAACTCCTGCCGAATTAGGCAACGCACATCCTATTACACGCGACGTTGCTGAGCGTATTGCAAATTCTCGCCGCCAAATCGAAGATATCCTAACTGGTCGTGATAATCGCCTATTAGTTATCGTTGGCCCTTGTTCTGTTCATGACACAGAAGCGGCACTTGATTACGCTGAGCGCTTAAGCCAGATTCAAGACCAATACAAAGACGAATTGTTCGTTGTGATGAGAACCTACTTCGAGAAGCCTCGTACGGTTGTAGGTTGGAAAGGTCTGATTACCGATCCAAACCTTGATGGTTCATACGCACTTGAAACGGGCTTGAACAAAGCGCGTAAGCTTCTGCTAGACATCAATAAGCTTGGCCTAGCAACAGCGACTGAATTCCTCGATATGATCACAGGTCAGTACATTGCAGACCTTATCACTTGGGGCGCAATTGGCGCTCGTACAACAGAATCTCAGATTCACCGTGAAATGGCTTCTGCTCTTTCTTGCCCAGTTGGCTTCAAAAACGCGACTAACGGCAACATCAAGATCGCTATCGATGCTATTCGTGCTGCGCACGCTTCACACTACTTCTACTCTCCAGACAAGAACGGCCGCATGACGGTTTACCGTACTTCTGGTAACCCATACGGTCACGTTATTCTACGTGGTGGCGATAAGGGTCCTAACTTCGACGCTGAATCGGTAGATATCGCATGTAAGCAACTTGCTGAATTCGACCTGCCTCAGCGTTTGGTTGTAGACTTTAGCCACGCTAACTGTCAGAAACAGCACCGTAAGCAGTTAGAAGTTGCACAAGACATTTGTGACCAGATCAAATCTAACAAGAATCAAATTGCAGGCATCATGGCAGAAAGCTTCATTAAAGAAGGCAACCAGCCAATGACTGACATCAACAACCTAGAATACGGCAAGTCTATTACTGACCCATGCCTAAGCTGGGAAGATACTGCAACTATGCTAGACATGCTTGCAACTGCAATTAAAGATAGAAACTTAGCTTAAGGACATAACACAATGCCATCATTTGACATTATCTCTGAAGTAGAATCAGTAGAACTACGCAACGCTGTAGACAATGCTAACCGTGAACTATCGACTCGTTTCGATTTCCGCGGCGTTGATGCAAGCTTCGACTACAAAGATGAGTCGGTAAAACTGACTGCTCAAGACGATTTCCAACTGAAACAAATGCGCGATATCCTTCGTAGCAACCTAACTAAGCGTAATGTTGATCCTAACGCGATGGAAGCGAAGGCTGCAGACCAAACAGGTCGCACTTGGCATCAGACGGTTATCTTCAAGCAAGGTATCGAAACCGATGTTGCTAAGAAAATCGTTAAGCTAATCAAAGACAACAAAGTTAAGGTTCAAGCGGCTATCCAAGGCGAAAAAGTTCGTGTTACAGGTAAGAAGCGTGATGACCTACAAGCGGTTATGGCACTGGTTCGTAACGGTGAACTTGGTCAACCTTTCCAGTTTGATAACTTCCGCGACTGATCACGCCAGATAAGTTCAGTGGCTCTTCTAGCCACTGTTCATTTATCAGAGAACATCGCGTCAAATAACAAAAGCCACTTCCTTAAAGTTCTTACTAAGGCGTGTTGATCTTTCGTGAGTATTTTTTAAACAGCATGGTAAAGAGTTATAATTTGCTTCGCCAAAAGTA
>NZ_CANLBV010000051.1 GCF_947488985.1 uncultured Vibrio sp. | reverse complement strand
CAGTTAGCATTGTTCTTGGCATGGTATTGGTTATGGTTTTACTTTTGGCGAAGCAAATTATAACTCTTTACCATGCTGTTCAAAAAATACTCACGAAAGATCAACACGCCCTAATGAGTCCGTTGAAACTAGCTCTTCACACTCTCTCTCGCTGAGAGTTATCTTGAACCTGTTACCACGACAACAAGTCAAATACAGGTAACCGTTCGAATGTTCGATCAGGCCAATAACAATTTTACATTTTGCCTTACACCTACCCACAAAAAGATCAATCACGATTTACAAATTCTATAGTTTTAAAATCATAAATAGCCATAGCGACTTACAGCAAATAAAAAAGGCTTAAACTTAGCGTTTTCTTGCCATTGTCCTAAGCTTCAATTAATGAACTATTCTTGAAGAAATTGAAACTGTTACTGAGAGAATGGAAGGGACATCGAAAGGTAGATAGAAGGAGAACTACTTTGAAATTGTTTAAATTATCCATCGTATACTGCTTAGTTGCAGCAGCGCCTTTGGCTGCTCAAACTTTGGAGCAATCTGTCGCCATCACTTTGGCAACCAATCCAGAGATAAAAAGTATTTTTAATGAGTATGCGAGTGTTAAAAAACAAAACGACGCTGCAGGTGGCGCTTACAGACCAAGTATTGACCTTGATGCAGGAATTGGCTATGAAGGTATTAACCCCGCCCTAGACAATGATCCTGATACGGATCTGACAAGAAAAGAAGCGACAATCTCCCTCACTCAATTACTGTGGGACGGTAGTGCCACACTTTATGATATAGATCGTACGGCAGCGGAAGCTGAATCCGTTCGCTTACAATTGATAGCGGATGCAGAAGACAAGGCGCTTGAAGTAACACAAATCTATTTGGATGCGGTCAAAGCGACAGAAGTATTAGCACTATCTGAAAGTAACCTTTCTATTCATAAGAAAATCTATAAAGACATTAAAAAACGCGCTGAGTCAGGAATAAGTTCAACCGCTGATGTATCGCAAGTAGAAGCTAGGATTGCAAAAGCACATGGCAACTTATTAGCTGCACAAAATAATTTGATTGATACACACACTCAGTTTCGTCGAATTGTCGGCCAAGAACCCCTTGGTTTAGTATACCCACGAGCCGACATTTCCAAAATTCCATTATCTCTATCGGATGCTATCGTCGATGCTTTGGACAAGCACCCTGTAATTAAAGTCGCATCGGCTGATGTTGATGCTGCACACTTCCAATACAAGCAATCAAAAGGCGTCAACTACCCCACCTTTTCTATTGAAGCTTCTCAGTCATGGCGAGATGATGCTGGGGGGGATAAAGGCTCAAGTCAAGAAACACTCGCGATGCTTAGAATGCGGTACAACCTCTACAACGGCGGTGCAGACAGCGACAATTCTGAAGCTGCCGCTTATCAATTAAATAAAGCAAAAGACTTGCGAGATCGCGCTTATCGCCAAGTAGAGGAAGGGCTTCGCCTATCTTGGAGTGCTTTGGATTTAACACTTCAACAAAAGAACTTCTTATCCGATCACGTAGATTCTGCTTCAGAAACTGTTATTGCCTATGAGAAACAATACCGAATAGGTAAACGAACTCTGCTTGATTTACTCAACACCGAAAACGAGTTGTTTGAAGCTCGTAAAGATTACTTAGACGCACATTATTCAGAGCAATACGCGAAATACCGAGTGATGAACGCAACGGGTTCTTTATTGAATGCTCTGCTGGTTGATATCCCAGAAGAGTGGACAACGGCCGTGGAGTATTAACGATGAGAATGACTTACTTATTACTTTCGACATTAACGATGACTTTATCCGCATGCTCTAGCCAGCAAGAAGACTCTTATATAGAAATACCAGAAGCCGAACAAATTGCCGACCTACAAGATGATGATAAAGATGGAGTTGTGAACGCGCGAGACCTATGCCCGGCTACGCCACTTGGGTCGCAAGTTGATAACGATGGCTGTGGTGAAACTATTCAATCTGAAGAAGTCAGACAACTAAGAATCTTATTTGCCCATAATTCTTATGAAATTAATCCTATATTTTCTGGTCAAATCAGCACAATGGCTGAGTTCTTAAAGACCTACAAAAGTGCCTCAATAGAGATACAGGGCTATGCCAGTAAAGTCGGTTCAAATGAGTACAACTTAGAGTTATCAGAGAGAAGAGCCAACAGCGTTCAAGATGAGTTACTCGCCAATGAGATTGATCCTAGCCGAGTTAGGATCGTCGGCTACGGTGAGGAGAGGCTGGAAAATGACGGTGATGACCCAACGTCGCACGCATTAAACCGTAAGGTAACAGCCACAGTCGTTGGGTTAACTCAAGAAATCGTCGAAGAGTGGACCATTTTTACAACATTAGAAAAATAAACTGAATCCCCCCACCCCAAAGTTTTAAACCAAGAAAACCGTGATAGTCACCTATCACGGTTTTTTGTTCTTGGTTATCACATGAGGCGTGTAGTGCCCCTGTAATTTCATTATTGTTTATCAGTAAGCAGGTCTACTTTCTTCGTAAACCTGTTACCAATTACAGTTTTACTTCCGCTTGCTTACCTTTAGGTAAAGAAACACTTAACAGGAAGTAACCCAGTATTGCTGCTGTTGTTGAGCCCATCAAGATACCTAGTCGCGCAAGCGTATCAAATTCAACATTTACTGGACCAAACGCTAGTGATGAGATGAAGATCGACATAGTGAAACCGATACCACATAACACTGATACAGCAAAGATGTTCACGAAGTTCACACCTTCAGGTAGCTTAGCTACGCCCATTTTCACTGCACCCCAGCTGAATAAGAAGATACCCAGTGGTTTACCAATCAACAGACCCATTGCGATACCAAGAGGAAGCATGCTAGTTAGGCTAGAAAGTGAGATACCTTCTAGTGAAATACCAGCATTAGCAAATGCGAATATTGGCAAAATTGCAAACGCAACGTATGGATGCAGAGCATGCTCTAGGTGCTTCAGTGGAGAATGCTCCCCTTTTTTACCTTTCAGTGGGATAGCAAAACCAATCACGACACCTGCCAGTGTTGCGTGGACACCCGACTTCAATACTGCGAACCAAAGAATAGCACCGACAATGAGGTATATGCTCAGCTTAGTGACCTGCTTGTTATTCATCATGAACAGTACACCAGTCGCGATGAAGCCAACCGTTAGTGCCAGTGTTGATAGATCACCTGAGTAGAACAATGCAATGATAACAACAACACCAAGGTCATCAATAATTGCAAGAGCCAGCAAGAATACTTTCAAGCTTACAGGAACACGGTTACCAAGAAGCGCCATGATACCCAATGCGAATGCGATATCTGTTGCAGCTGGAATAGCCCAGCCTTGCAGTGCGTCTGGGTTACCAGAGTTGAATAGCACATAAATAAGTGCAGGAGCTAGCATACCACCCACAGCTGCAATAGCAGGGAAGATCGCTGTCTCTTTAGACTTTAAAGCACCTTCTAAAAGTTCACGCTTAACCTCTAAGCCGATTAGAAGGAAGAAGACAGCCATTAAGCCATCATTGATCCAGTGAGATACTGACATACCAAGAACGTAGCTTTGAAGAACACCTTGGTACATTTCATTCAATGGTGAGTTTGCTACAAACATTGCGATCGCCGCAGCGATGACTAGTATGATGCCGCCAGCAGATTCCATTTTAAAGAAGTCACGGATGACGTCGGTCATAATTTCGCCCTTATATTTATTACTTAAATAAACGAATAACAAGAATAGACATGATTTTATATCTAAACTTTATAGATATAAAATCACTTCTCTGGATGTTTAACTTCGGTTTTTCCTACAAATACTATATAACACGTCGTATATATCATAGGGTTTTTACGAGTCATGAATTAAGTATAGATGATGCTACCAAGGCTGTATGCACAAATAACGTAGCTCCCTTAAATACAAAAATCAAAAAAAAGGCTATCAAATGATAGCCTTAGGTGTTTTTTAGTAGCCTGTTAATTGCATAAACCCGGTCGCGTCATTGCTTCCGTTGGCCATAATTGGACCTTCCCAATAGGGTATAACAAAAGGTAACCACATATCACCGCGTTGAATACGTGTGGTCAGTTTAATATCATGTTCTGGCACGCTAATTTTCCATTGCAGTGGGATTCTTCTGCCATTTTTTTGCTTTGACATCTGCAAGGGTTTAATTGATATATCAAAGTCGGTCAACTGATAGACTTTACCTGTGCGTGTTGCAAGTGTTCCATAGACATAAGGAAGTTGATGCTTATGTCTATAACGACTGACACTTAATGCCGACCCATCATCAAGGTTGAACACAAACCAGTCCCACCCTTGCAGCTCTTCATCCAATAAGCCACTCCCCCACTCTTTATGTACCCAAGCGGTACCCTCGACCTCTATTGCAGAGCCGTCTAAGTGTAATGTTCCGCTTAGGGATAAAAATGGGGCGCTGAGACTGTAAGAAGCCACTGGCAGCAGGTCATGCTTTTTCTGGTAACCATTCTCGCCATTGAGTACATAGGGCCCCTTAGCAACCGTGTCCAATTGAAAGCCGAAAGTATCGGTACTCACTTTAAGCCGACCAGGAAACGGTGTACTGTCCAGAGCTCGCCAGTTCCAGTCATCAATCCACAACCTAAATGGATTATTAATGATACCCGCTTGACCAATACCACCGCGCGCTAGACGCTGCTCTTTCCAAACTTCAGAGGCAGAAGATACCACTACATTGGCAATATAGATCTGTGGATTTTGCCATCCCGGCGTTTCACGTTCATCGGTTGCAATGCGGAAAAAACTCCACTGGACAGAGTATTCTTGACCGTCATCACCCTTGAGAGAGGCAAAGTAGTGCCACCATTCATGTTGAAACTCAGGGTGAAATTTAAAGTCATCAGGAAGAGAGACACTCCTATCTGGTAATACTGGCTCAAAAACCTCAAAGTGCTCACTTATCAAGGCTGAGTTAGTCTCATCGGTTTCGTTTTCATCACTCTCAACGAAATAGGAGCTGTACTCCCAAATTCCTAAGATAGTGCCAAGCAAACCAAGTAAAAATAGGGATAAGACAAGTAGCTGCCTGAGTTTAGTTGAAGCATTTAATCGCAACATATTAAAGCGCATCCCTCAGAGACTTCATTGGAGTATTCCGAACCATCCTCATTACAGGTAAAGCACCCGCTAGCATGAGTGCTAACATAGTCCAACCAAGCGTGACTAAATAGCCCCATGGGATCACCTGCAACTCGAGTGACCAACCAAAAGACTGCTTAATAACGATGTCGACGATCAAGCTCGCTAAAGCTAAACCGAGCGGGATAGCGATCAATGCCGAAATGAGTCCGAACACAAACAACTGTAAACATCCCGTAAGCACCAGCTCTTTCGCCGATACACCCAAACAACGCAGGAGTGAAATATGCCGCTGTCGTGACACTTCTCCAGCGACTGTCGCAAAGAAAATACCAAAGACCGCAATCACCAAAGTAATGTTCCCTAGTGTATCGGCAATTGCGAAGGTTTTATCAAACACACGCATTGCTTGGTTATGAATGTTGTTGTTATCGAAAATTCGCTCAGAGCCCAACCTAAAGACACTCTCTAAACGGTTACGCAGACCATTGGCATTGGCATCATCTTTCAATGTGGTACTGAGCCCTACGTTGCCTTTTCCTGAAAATCCATATAACCAATTCCGGTGTGACATCATCACTTGGTGGTAAGGATTACCATAATCATAATAAACACCAACCACCTGCCAACCTGCGCCGTAGTTATCATGAAGGTCGATATAATCCCCGGGACGGATCCCCCGTTTTAAAGACATCGACTCACTGATCAACACACCTTTGGAATGGTGTAAATGATACCAATAATCTGGGATACCTAGCTTGATTGCCAGAACGTCCAGTTCACCTTCAGATGAACCAGTGCTCACCACTTGGATGTTACCAGCAGGCGACGCCACATCTTTCTCCCAACGCCACCAAACCGATTCAACTTCCGGCTGCGCAGACAACCACTTGCTAACGCGAGCTGCCGCATTGTTGGTTGGGTAAATATATAGATCAGCGGCTAGCCGTTGAGTTAGCCATTTATCCGTTGTATCTCTAAAACTGCCGACCATGGTTTCCACGCCAATATTAGCCGTTAACGCCAGCATAAAGGCCATAGTAGCAACACCACGATAGCTCATGCTTGATGCTGCATCCGCAAAGAACCAGCGAGCTCGAACCCAACGCAAAGAATACGATAAGCTATTAAACAGTTTCCACATCAAGAATGGCGTAAACAGAGCCACACTCACTAACATCAGTGCGATAATTGCAAAACCAGATGCTTGAGTCTGTGGCGCTTGGTACACGGCAATCGCTGCGACACAAAAACCACAGCCAATCAACGCCTGCCAAGTAAACTCTGTTCCCGCAAAACGCATCAATGATAGTCGAGAGGTTAAACGGATAGGCTGCGAGCTCAGCAAACGCACCAGTGGCCAAGCACACGCTAAACAAGCCCCCATAAGTGACATTAACAGGCTATAACCGCTCCAATGCCAACTCCAGAAGCCGTTTATTCTTAAGCCTACGTTGGCATCGTAAAGATCACCCAAACTATAAGACACAGCGGGCAACAACTTGTTGGCTAACATAACACCAAAAATATTGCCGCATACCCAACTAAGGAGAACCAGAACCAGTAACTCTAAACACAGCGCTTTCGTAAGTTGCCATCCGGAAACACCAGTTTGTCTTAAAATACCGACCAGTCGCTGACGCTGAATAAAAGAGAGTGACATCGCTTGATAAAAGATGAACAAACCGACGACAAATGACAGCATGCCCATCGCGGTTAAGTTCATGTGAAATGCACTGGTCAAAGACTCTAGTTCCGCTTTTGAATTACGAGAAATCGTCAATCCATTGGGCAGTATATCTTTTAGTCGTTCGAGCTTTTCTGGTGGCATGTCTGAGCAAGCAATGACTGAAAGCCCAGAGCTGCGTTTCAACATTCTAAGCAATGAAATATCGGCCACTAACCGAGTGCCATTGATCAAATCGTTTTGGTCAACAACGATTGGACCTAACTCAGAGCCATCTATTAAGGAAATATAGTCGCCACTCGCCCAATTCATATGACTTGCAAGCTCATTGCTGACCAAGATCGGAAAAGGTGGCTTCATGAGATTTAACGTAGTGAGGTCTTTTAGAACCATGCCCGGTTGCAATTTCAGTGTCGCCACTGGGTCAATACCCATCAGCTTAAAACTAGCCCCATTGGCATCCGTAATACGGTGATGTTCAAAAGGAGAACACTGCTGAAAGCCTGCACGGCGCAGGTGGATATAGAAACCTTGGGGAATTTTGTGCGCGTTGTGTTTTGGACGAATACGGTAAGGAAGAGGATTCGAAAAGAGCTTTTCACCGTTCGCATAGCTTTGCTTAGCATGTTGATTGATGGCAGAGACACCAACCAATAGAGATACGCCAAGGGTTAAGCCAAGCCATACTAAAATAATCTGAAGAGGGTAACGTCTATAATGACCGAGTAGCGCCTTAACTACGGGCCATAACATGCAGTTGCCCTCCTTGAAGACGAATTCGTCCATGCATGTGTAGCGCCACTTTCTCACTGTGAGTAACAAGCAATAATGTGCACTCTAGTTGACGAGCCAGCGAAGTCAGCAAACGCATCACCGCTTCTGCGTTACGTTCATCCAAACTCCCCGTTGGTTCATCAGCCAACAAGATCTTCGGCTCCATGTACAACGCACGCGCGATAGCAGCGCGTTGCTGCTGACCACCAGAGGCCTCTTCAGGGTAACGACCAAGCAAAGGCATTAAATCAAGTGCAGACAGAATCTGTCTCCAAAGCCCTTTGTCTTCAGGTAGCCCCTTTAATTGGCGGCAAAAACGGATATTATCTGCGATATTCAACGTAGGAAGTAAGTTGAACTGCTGAAAGATATGACCAATGTTGTTTCTGCGATAAGCCGTGCGTTCGCGCTCAGTCGAATTATGCATATTGAAGTGAGGAAACGCAATTTCACCGGAGTCGGCTGAATCTAACCCAGCAATCAAATTGAGCAAGGTACTTTTACCTGAGCCACTCTCCCCCATCAACGCCAACTGATCGCCTTGATTCAATGTTAGTTCAGCACCTTGTAAAACAGGGTGAAACTCCCCCCCATCGACATAGCCTTTACATAGGTCTGACAGCTTTAACATTAAGTAGCTCACATTAGTTAGAATTTGGAATGAGAATCTACACTAATTCCTTGTTAGGAGAAAGTATTTTACAAGATAGATCGCACACCTTAGACAGAGTGATGTGATTGATGCGCCTGACTTCAATTTCCTATCAAATTCTTCATCCATTTTTTAGTTGTTATGCGATAGAGCGACCCACCCCACTTAATAACTTCTTCAGTCAAAAAAAGCAGGTAAACCCACTCGGGAGGGAACTTAAGATAAATCGCGGCAACCGCAGCCAACGGAATACCCACCAACCACTGTGCAATCACATCTTGATAGAGGCAGAACTTCACATCACCGCCCGCCCTCAACACACCAACAATGACAGTCAGCGGTACCGAGCGAATAACAATACCCACACTGAGAATCAGAATGAACTTCTCTGAAAGCGCTCGGGTTTCTTGTGTCAAAGCGCTAAAGGCGTTCAGTATTGGCGTTTGTACAAAGTAGAGGAAAATCGCGACCACGATACTGGTCAAGAAACACAAAATCGTTAAACCTAGCGCTTGATAGTAAACCGCTTCATTGTTCTTCGCGCCAAGCTGATTACCCACCAGAACCGCTGCCGCATTCGAAAGGCCAATCAGTAAGCTCAATGAGATAGACTCTACCGGCGTCATCACTGAAAGTGCAGCCAGACCTTGGACACCCGATTGCCCCATGATCGCGTGGTAAGCAAACAAGCCACCAGCCCACGCTAAGAAGTTAAACGTCGTCGGCAGCGATAACTTTAAGAAGCGAACCACTTTCTCGATCGAAGCTGCCGCTTTTATATCGCAGAACTTGAAAGCCAGTAAATGCTTAGAGAAATAAAGGTAGCCAAACAAGGTAACGACTTCGATTGCGCCACTTAATACCGTCGCAATCGCCGCACCTTTGATTCCTAGGGCAGGAAAGCCCAAGTTACCAAAAATCAAAGCCCAGTTTAGAAATACATTCGATAAAATTCCGATACCACTAAAGAAAGTACTCAAGCCAGGCCTGTGCATCGCTCTTAGGCCAACGGCCATACTACTCACGCAAGACACGGCTAACATACTAAATGAGGTGATAACGATGTAGTCAACACCAAGGCTGATAACTTCTTGTGAGTCGGTCGTCACACCCATGATTTGGCTTGGAAATGATACAAAGAACACAATAGTCAGCAATGCAAACAGTGTTGAAACCAACCAAGTTAACGCCGTACTTTCTCTGACGCCCTGTTTATTGCCAGCTCCCCAATATTGCGCAGTCAATAACGCACCACCAGTGGTCACACCCACCAGCATAATGGTAGTGACAAACATGGCTCTACTCGCCACACCCACCGCAGCAATATCAGCTTCACCCAATTGGCCTAACATCAGCACATCCACAAGGCCTCGACTTGAGAACATAATGCTCTGCAAGGTGATAGGCAAAGCAATAGCAATAAGCCTACGAACAAAATCACCTCGAGTGTGATGGATAATTGAAGAGAGCAACATATAGAGAGACCTAAACGGAACGTATTGATGAATAAAGATAAATATCGCGCTATTATATCAATGTTCGGTTTTTAACCACAGATATAAATGGAGTAACAATGAAGAAAGTACTGGTTTTAGGCGCTTCTGGATATGTTGGTTCGCAGCTCCTCCCTCTCCTGCTTGAACAAGGCTATCAAGTCACCGCAGCAGCAAGGCATATCGACTACTTAAAAGCACGAACTGAGCCCCACGACAATCTATCACTTGAGTACCTCGACCTTGCAGATCAAGCCGTGACACAAGCCTTGATACCCCATTTTGATCTGATCTTCTTCCTCGTGCACGGGATGGCAGAGGGCCATGACTTTATTGACTACGAGCTGAAGTTGGCACGTAACTTTGTTGCCGCTCTTGGGCCAAACAATCAACATGTTATCTATCTCAGCTCTCTGCAGCCTCAGACTGGTGATTCAGAGCACCTTCAAGCCAGAAAAAAAACCGGAGAACTGCTTCGCAGTGGCCCAATTCCTGTGACTGAACTTCAAGCCGGCGTCATCATTGGCCCCGGTTCTGCAGCGTTCGAGATCATGCGAGACTTCGTTTACAACCTGCCAATCATGATTGCGCCAAAATGGGTCGACTCAAAAGCGAACCCTATCGCATTAAAAAACCTAAATTACTATTTGTTAAAGCTCGCGCAAGATACCCCTAGTGAAAACCAAACCTTTGAGGTGGGTGGCCCAGATATCGTCTCTTATCGAAACCAATTTGCACACATTGCCAAGACAGCTGATCGCCCTCTTCGACTCTGGGCGACATCGCTACTCACACCACAAATTGCGTCTTATTGGCTTGGTGTGGTGACCTCTGTCCCGTCCAATATAGGCCGAGCGCTTCTCGCAGGCTTAAAACACGACTTTATTGCCAATTCGACCAGTATTAGAGAAAAATATCCTCAAACGCTTGTCTCATTCGAAAGCATAGTAGAACAAGCAATAAATGCAGAAGGTGATTTCGTAAAAAGTAATGTATGGGGTTTTGATAAAACCGCCTTCAAGCGCTGGCAGCCCGGATACGGGTATTATCCAAAGAAAACAGGTGCGAGTATCACTTCAAGCGCGTCATTAGAATCGCTTTGGCACGTGGCTCAGCAAATCGGAAGTCCCAAACAAGGCTACTTCTTTGCGAATGTTTTATGGCGCACACGCGAATGGTTAGACATTTTCTTCGGTGGCGGTGTACCCGTTCGGCAAATGCCTGAGGGACCAAAGCTAAAAGTTGGTGACAAAATCGACTCGTGGAAGGTCATCCGTTGTGAAGATAACCAGTTCTTGTCTCTGCTGTTCGGCATGAAAGGCCCTGGCTTAGGGCGACTGGAGATCACCGTATCGGATCATGGTGATTCTCGCGAATTGAATATCTCAGCGTGGTGGCATCCCAAGGGCTTTCTCGGGCTACTGTATTGGTTTGCGATGATGCCAGCTCACCTGTTTATTTTTAAAGGTATGGTCAAGGCAATTGAGAAGCAAGCTAAAGAGCAGAATTAGAAGCAGATGCGGGATTCGAGTGTCGAGATGCGAGCAAATTAGCGACATGCGCTGTGAGCGGCGATAAAGAGCGGATAATTCCGCTCTTCGTATCTCTCATCTCGTATCCCGAATCGGCTACTAGCCGATAACGCTAATCGGGATCTCAGCCAGTTGGTTGCCTTGGTTAGCAGGGTAAACGATGTATTCGCCGTGGTACTTCACCACCGACTTATAGTCGGTCACTTTGTGAAGCATGAAACCCGCTTCCATCGCTGCTTGAATGAACTCAGCGTGGTTACCGCGAACAAACCAGTTCATTGGCTTAACCATCAACTCACCGTCGAAAGAGTCGTCGCACTGTTTACCACACAAAGCAAAAGAGTGCTCACCATCGGTAAAGAATTGGATCTTGCCACCAGTTGTTAGCTCATCTTCGCTCGATACGCTCCAACCCATCTCGTACATTTTGTCCATGAACGCTTCAACGTCACTGTCTTTTATCGCCTTGGGTTCTTCACCTTCAGGGAAAAACTGTCCGTAAAACGCAGAAATACGCTTGAAGATAAAGGTTAAATCAGAGTTATTACCTTTTGATCGGCCCTGCTTTTGCCAGCGAACCAAATCAGCCACAATCACGCGATTATAAGCTTGAGATTTAATCGCTTTGGTTACCCAACGAACCAAGTAAAGGTTATTCGCAATCGGTGCGTCAATCGCTTTGCCCGACTTATGTAGCGCATATAATTCACCTAGCGCATCGTTCACGAGCTTCTGAATTTCAATATAGTATTTTGACATTATGCCTTCTTTCCTAATGTCCAATAGAGTGATGCTGACAAAATTGCACATGCAGCCATCACCATAACCATAGGTCCCGCGGTATCACTTGGTAGCATTGCGACAATTGCCCCAACCACAGAACCCGTACCAAACCTTAATGTCCCCGCCAGCGACGAAGCTGTGCCTGCCATATTCGGGTATCCGCTTAACAGTAGCGCCATAGTGTTACTACCAATAGTAGACAGTGTGCCAATAAACAGCATCACGAATGGTACAATACCCCATAGGCCAATATCGAGCATCCAACCCACCAGCAGACCAAGACCACCAAATAGCTGAATGCCAAGTCCCAACTTAAGCATCGCGTGTGAACCCACTTTTTTCACAATTCGACCATTAATGCTGGTCATCAAGATCATCGCGATAATGTTCAAGCCAAACAAGTAACCAAACAGATCAGGGCGGACACCATAGATATCGATATAGACAAACGAACCGGCCGTCAAGAACGCAAACATCCCCGAGAAAGAGAAAGCACCAGAGAAGATTAAACCCATTGCAGTCGGATTCTTACATAAACGAGCGTAGTTGCGGATCGTGGCCTTAAAACGCAATGGCTGACGGTTTTCTGCGGGTAGTGTTTCTGGAATTTTCAGCGATACCGCCAAAATCACGATCACAGCAAAGATAGCCAATACCCAGAAAATGGAACGCCAACCGAACCACAATGCCAAATAACCACCTATCATAGGAGCGATAAGTGGTGCCACTGTCATCACCAAAGTAACAAACGACATGGTTCTTGCGAAATCTTCACGATCAAACATATCGCGAACCACCGCTTGGATGATCACCGCTGCTGCTGCACCCGCAAAACCTTGCGCAGTACGGATATACGTCAGCGCTTCAATACCATGCGTTGTCGCACTGACCACCGATGCGATAGCAAACAAGAATACACCAATCAAGAGCACTGGCTTACGTCCATAGCTATCGGCTAATGGGCCGTGCAGCAACTGCCCCAAGGCGAAGCCTGCTGTATAGGCGGTGAGTGTAATTTGAACTTCACCCGCAGTTACCCCAAGATCCTTGGCAATCGTCGGCATCGCTGGCAGATACATATCAATCGCAAGCGGGGTAAGTGCACCAATGGCACCTAAAATCAAAAACAGCACTAAGCCTAATTGAGGTGTTTCTAGTTGAGAGTTTGGGCTCTGAGGGGTCGATGTCTTCATGATTCTCCGAATGTTCAATATAAGACGATGGGAAGGGCCTTGTGGTAGCACACAAAGCAAAAGATGATCTAAGACTTTCCTTGTGCCAGTCAACATCATCAGCCGACGCTATCCATGGTCGGCTTTACAACGAAAAGTCAATCTTCGCGAAACGATGTGCTTTAAAAGCGACATCTAGCTTAAAGTGACTTAAAGAAAGGCTACTTCCAGATAGAGTCAACTTCTTCTTGCGTCAGGTAACGGTATTCACCCAAGTCTAAAGATTCATCCATTTCAATGTCACCGATACGTTCACGGTGCAGTGCTTCTACCTTGTTACCAAGCGCTGCAAACATGCGTTTTACTTGGTGGTATTTGCCTTCGTGGATCGTAAGCAGCACTTCACGTTCAGCACGAACTTCAAGGTGTGCTGGAAGTGTAAGGCCATCTTCGCTCTTCAGCTGAATGCCCTCTTTGAATTTTTCAACGTAGTCTGGTTCTACTGGATCAACCAACCACACACGGTACATCTTTTCACACTTGTGTTTTGGTGCCGTAATACGGTGAGACCATTTGCCGTCGTCAGTGATCAGTACGAGGCCAGTAGTATCAACGTCGAGACGACCTGCAAAGTGCAGCTTGTCCATTTTGATTTCATCAAGCAACTCAAATGCGGTGCGATTTGAGCCATCTTCATGCGAACAAACAAAGCCTTCTGGCTTATACAACATAATGTAACGTGGGCCTTGAACACGAAGTTCATTGCCTTGCCATTCCACTACACACTGCTCAGTAACTTTAACTGAACCGCTTTTTTGCATGACATCATTCACTGTCACAGTCTTTGTTTTTAATAAGTGTGTTGCTTCTTTTCGAGTAATGCCTAGTGCATCGCACAGAAATTTATCTAAACGCATGAATACCTCAACTAATCTAAGTCGGGTATTATAGTCACCTTTGCTCAATTAGTTGAGCTATTTCACACTATTTGTTTTTCATCTTACAAGACACTATATGTATACACTCCGCCCGTACCAAGCTGATTCCGTAAAATCAGTGATACATTACTTCAGAAAACACCAAACGCCAGCTGTTCTTGTGTTGCCGACAGGCGCAGGAAAAAGCCTCGTGATCGCTGAGTTAGCACGGCTTGCGAAAGGTCGTGTGTTGGTGCTCGCTCACGTCAAAGAGCTGGTTGAACAGAACCATGAAAAATACGAAGGTTACGGGCTAAAGGGATCTATTTTCTCTGCAGGCTTAGGGCGTAAAGAGACTGATCAACAAGTGGTATTTGCATCGGTTCAATCTGTGGTTCGCAATCTCGACGCATTCTCCAATCAGTTTTCACTGCTAGTAATCGACGAATGCCATCGTGTCCCCGATGAAAAGACCAGTAGCTATCAAAAAGTCATTACCCACTTACGCGAGAATAATTCGGGTATCAAGGTACTTGGACTGACGGCAACCCCCTACCGCCTTGGCATGGGTTGGATTTATCAATATCACACTCGTGGTCAAGTACGTTCGGACGAGCCACGCTTCTTCCGCGACTGTATTTTTGAACTACCAATTCGCTACTTGCTCGACGAAGGCTTTCTTACACCAGCACGCATGATCGATGCACCCGTATTGAGCTATGACTTTTCGCAGTTAAAGCCTGCGAGTACCGGTCGCTACAAAGAAGCCGAGCTTGATATGGTGATCGAGCAATCGAAACGCGCGACGCCACAGATTGTCGACCAGATCATTCATCTCGCCCAAGACAAGCTTGGCATCATGGTGTTTGCTGCTACCGTTCGACACGCTCAAGAGATCCTTGGCTTATTACCCGAAGGCGAAGCTGCGATTGTGATTGGTGATACGCCCACATTAGAGCGTGACCAAATCATCAATGACTTTAAAGAGCGTAAGATCAAATTCTTGGTCAACGTATCAGTACTGACCACAGGTTTTGATGCGCCACATGTCGACTTGATAGCTATTTTGCGCCCAACAGAATCCATCAGTTTGTATCAGCAAATCGTTGGACGTGGCTTACGCCTATCTCCGGGTAAAAAAGAGTGTTTAGTACTGGATTATGCAGGTAACAGCTACGATCTATACCAACCTGAAGTCGGCGATCCTAAACCCGACTCAGACAGTGAGATCATTACCATCCCCTGTCCCGCTTGCGGCTTCAACAACAATTTTTGGGGTAAATTAGACAGCAATGGCTTCTTGCTTGAACACTTTGGCCGTAAATGCCAAGGCTACTTTACCGATGAAGACACGGGAGAACGTGAGCATTGTAACTATCGCTTCCGCGCCAAATATTGTGGAGAGTGCGGCGCCGACAACGACATTGCAGCGCGTATTTGTCATGAGTGTGACGCCACCTTGGTTGACCCAGACAAAAAGCTTAAAGAGGCGCTCAACCTAAAAGATGCTTTGGTGTTTGAGTGCTTAGAAATGGATCTCAACGTACTTAAGGATGAGAAAGGCAAGTCGCAGCTTAAAGTCACTTACCGTGGTGAAAACCAAGCGCAAGTGCATGAATTTTGGTCACTGACCACCAAGAAACAGAAACAAAATTTCAAAGACCAGTTTGTTCGTCCTCACCTTGCGGATAGACACCGTCCTTTTGAAGAAGCTTCGCCATCGAAAGTGGTTGCTCATCAACATCGATTCCGCCCACCACAATTTGTAATTGCACGTAAAGTTGGACGCTTTTGGAAAATGAGAGACAAGATATTCGAAGACGAACTACAGCAGCGGTAAGGTTAAGAACAAAGATAAGTCTTACGTTCTTCACACTCGGCGGTTAGTCTTCTCTTATTTAACGCCTTCGCTATTGAATCGTTAAGTTTATCGATATCAAATTCTCATTATTAATCAGGTTCACTTTCTGTTCAGAATGATTTTTTTATACTGAACGCTATCAACCTTCTCTAGGATTCACTATGTTTAACAAAACTATGATTTCTTTGTTTTCTATAAGCTTAGGCTTATTGGTTTCTGTGAGCGTGTTGGCTGACTCACATCATAATGGTCACGACCTAGTAAAAGACGTTCACAAAGCAGGAACCCGTATCGAATTCGAAGAAGATCAAGACGAAGTCTATGAAGCGGTTCGAGAAGGCTATATTCGCCCTTTTTCAGAGATGTATGCTGCGGTTGAAAACGATCTTCATGGGCGAATCATTAAAGTTGAATTGGAAGAAGACGATGATATTTGGGTATATGAACTAAAAATTAACTACCAAAACAACATCATCAAAGTTGAATACAACGCCGAAACGTTGGACATGCTAAAAATTGAAGGACGCAACTTTAAAAACGCAATTAAACACGGCGACTAATTAAGCGCGACGAACAGTCATTACAAGAATTAAGAAGAACAATTATGAAAATTTTAGTCGTTGAAGACGAACCTCGTTTGGGCCAACAAATTATTGAAACACTTGAGGGAGCCGACTGGGTTCCAGAGCTTTCTCAAGATGGTATTGATGCTCTCTACCGTGCAACGTCAGAAGAGTGGGACGCCATTGTGCTCGACTTAGGGCTACCTAAGCTCGATGGACTCACCGTATTAAAAGGCATTCGAGACGAAAACATCAATACGCCAGTGATTATCTTAAGTGCCCGTGACACACTCACCCAACGTGTCGAGGGCTTGAACGCCGGCGCTGATGACTACCTCACCAAACCTTTTGAAATGGTCGAGCTGATTGCTCGGATTCGCGCTCAACTGCGCCGAGCATCCGGCAGCGCTGCACCAGTACTTCAGATTGGCGACCTAAGCCTAGATACACGCAGCTCTAAAGTTTTATGGCAAGGCCAAGCAGTCAGCTTAACGGCGCTAGAGTATAAAGTGGTGGCGTATTTCATGCATAACCAAAACAAGGTTATCTCTCGAACAGAGTTGGTTGAGCATATTTACAAACAAGATTTCGACCGCGACTCAAACACAGTCGAAGTGTTTATTGGTCGTATTCGAAAAAAAATCGCACCAAAGATCATCAAAACCGTTCGTGGGCTGGGCTACCAACTGAATGCTGAATAATCTCCCTCCTTTATTGGATGGGATAGCCCACTCAGAACATCCCAGCGATGCTGACAGAAGGTGCCCTGTTGTTCGAAATGACCAGTCGACAGAAAGAAAGAGCTAACAAGAAGTGGTACATAGAGAAGACGTGGAAATGCATGAACCTGAAAAAAAGAACACTTAAAAACATCAGTCTGAAAAGCCGCTTGCTCCTTGCTGCGGCTTTTTGGTTAGCAGCGATGATATTGGCGGCAGGCATCGGGATACCAAAACTGGTTAACGAGTACTTGGTCGACGACATGAAGCAACAACTTAGCCAAACCATGGACGAGCTAACGGCCAACATCGAAACCAACGACAACGGCAACCTAGTCATGGCTGAGCGTCTTTCCGACCCAAGATTTAACCAGCCCTACAGCGGTATCTATTGGCGAGCCTCTGCACAAGAGCAAACCATTCGTTCACGTTCTCTGTGGGATAAAGACCTCACAATTAAACGTTCACGTAGTCATACCTCAGTGAAAGGCCCTCAAAAAGAGAAACTAATTTATATAGAGCAGCACATTTACCTGCCAGAACTGAGCGAACCCGTCACGATCACCATCGGCATTGATGAAGATCCAATAGAGTCGACACTCAGCCAACTCACCGGGCAAGTGTGGCTTATCCTCATGCTGCTGTTTGTTGGTGTGCTGATGCTGATTGGTATTCAAGTCAGCTGGTCGTTATTACCACTCAATAAGATGCAACGTGAACTCGTCATGTTGAGAAACGGTCAGCAACAAACATTAAGTGATAACTACCCGAAAGAGGTTTCCCCACTCGTTTCCGACTTAAATGCTCTTCTTTTTCACTATCAAGAGCTATTAGAACGTGCGCGTAACCACGCAGGGAATCTTTCTCACGCCTTAAAGACGCCACTATCGGTTCTAAAAAACGAAATAGAGATGTTGCCTGAGCACGACAAGGCACGGTTACAGCAACCGATTAAGCAAATTCAAAGTCAAATCGATTATCACTTGGGCCGCGCGCGCATGGCTGGCGCAATGAATATCCTTTCGGTCAAGTCATCACCTTGTAAGCGAGTTGAGGCTATTACAATGGCATTTGATAAAGTCTACGCCGCCAACAACATCACCATGATCAACGAACTGGATTCGGATCTTGAAGTTGCGGTCGAAAAAACAGATCTCGATGAGATGGTTGGTAACCTACTTGAAAACAGCTACAAATGGGCGAACAATATTATTCGAGTGCATGCCAATGAACTCGCTGAAGGCAACATAGAGTTGGTCATTGAAGATGATGGTCACGGCATCCCTGCAGAGCAGCTCCAGCAAGTCACCAAACGCGGCGTACGCCTTGATGAGACCACTCCTGGAACTGGCTTGGGGCTTAATATCGTCAACGAAATGGCACACAGCTACAGAGGCCGATTGACACTCAGTAAAAGTTCATTGGGCGGATTGAAAGCCTCGTTAATCCTGAAGATCGCTCAGGCATCTTAAAATCTCGATAACGGCCTAAAACGCTATTACATATCAAAACTCAATGGCCCCCTTAAACCTAGATAACGCCTGAGCCTCTAAAAACGGCAGATAAAAATAAACGACGCTCTCTAAATACAATAGGGGCTGTAACGAAGTAAATTAAGGTTAGTGGACGCTTTATCTCCAAACGAACCGATTATCAAAGGAAATTCACTTTCTTATAGGCTTCTGACTTGCTCATGTTAAAATATGATGTTAGTATCCGCGCTCGCTTAAGCATGAACTCGTTTATGCCTAAGCATTACCACATACTCAAGGTCGCATTGAGGTGTGAAGTTAATTTTTACTAATTTGAGAGTAAAACTATGAAATTTGAAGCAGTAGTACGTACTGAGCTAGGTAAAGGTGCGAGCCGCCGCCTACGTCACGCTGGTAAATTCCCAGCTGTAATCTACGGTGGCGAAGCAGCAGCTGTAGCTATCGAACTTGTTCACGCTGACGTGATCAACCAAATGGATAAGCCTGAATTCTACGAAACAATCACTCTAGTGATTGACGGCGCTGAAGTTAAGGTTAAGCCACAAGACGTTCAACGTCACGCGTTCAAGCCTAAAGTTGAGCACATGGACTTCATCCGTATCTAATTCCCTACCAAGGAATAAGATTGGATTAATCCAGCCTTCTGCATAGAAAAGATAATCGATCTTACCAGTCGAGAAATCTAGAAATTCGAAACCTCGATGCTACCAACATCGGGGTTTCACCGTTTTTGAGCCCTCAAAAACGCCGTAAATCTCGCGTAATACACTGAAAATAATCAACTTTCCTCTTCCCCACTTTATCCCAGGCGAGTGAATGTGTGCCAAAATTAGAGCGAAGCGAAAATGGCACGCGTTTGCGAGTCCGTCTTTAAGCGTTTGTTATGTGCGATTATATCGGTCATTGCAGACGCTAATGATGGAGATAGGTTAAGACCACTTGCGGAGAGCCTGTTAATGCGGCGGACACACTGAATAAGGCACCGCAGTCGCGCAAAGTCATCAGGACAACGACGTATGCGAATCGTCGATAAGTAGGCCGAATGTAGAGCGGCAGTCCCAAACCTATCAACATAAGTTTAGCGGATGGGGAATCCGTCTTAAACGCTTTGTATGTGAACTTTGATCTAAGTACTATCAATTGCCCGCCGATACATGCAAACTATTCTCATTATCAAATGAGGATTGAAAAATACTATGCAAAATATTGCGATTTGGGGAGCTTCAAGCGGACTCGGTGCCGCTATGGCCGAATATTATTTTGAACATGGCTTTAACGTGATAGCTATCGCCAGAAACCCAACGAAAAACGTTAGATTAGCTGAGAATCAAATTACATCGATTACTTGCGATGCTACGGACTTAGAACAAGTTCAAAAGGCTGTTTCATTGTTGCCCGAAAACACAATAAATATCTCTACAATGGGGAGTTTTAACTCAAAGTACCCCGTCGATTACATTGGACACCGTTACTTAATAGACGCCTTAGAAAATAGCACGTCAAACCGTCTATTTTTGATCACATCTTTAGGTTGTGGAGACTCTTGGAAGTACCTATCGGATCGAGCAAAAATTGGATTTGGTAGCGCTGTCCGAGAAAAGACTCTTGCTGAAGCTTGGCTGCAAAGTAGCACGCTAGAGTTTACCATCCTCAGACCTGGAGGATTGAAGGACGGTCAAGTAACTAATCGGGGAGAAATATCGCAAGGTATAGAAGTTCACGGTGTCATAACACGAAGCGAAGTAGCAAGACTAAGTCATGATCTCTTAACGAAGAATGAGAGCATTGGTCAGATATATCAGTGCATTGATCCGACAGTAAGCTATTAATTTTACTGAGGGAAGTATGCACCTTCCCTCAGTTCACATAACGAGCTTGTAGGATTTCTCCCTTATCCGTTCTCAATTCTGATCCTACCGACATTTCATCATGCTCAAGATTATCTTTTATGCCTATTCTCTTGGCATGCTATCAAGTCGACGTATTGAAAGAGCCTGCATCAACAATGTCACCTTCATGTGTCTGTCTGGCGATGTAAGACCGCACTTCACCACCATTGCTGCCTTCATCGCAAAAATGAAAGACACCATTGAACCAAAAATGCCAAAGATTAGCCGTCACTCTTAAGCAATTTGTTATTTTTGGAAGCGCCCACCGTACTACCCGTGATGGTACACAATACAACGCATTCCTCTACGGACTCTGAACTCGTAACCAACTTGCCTTCACTATCCCATATAGAGTTATTGCCACAAACTAACCAACCACCCGTTGGTGAAATGTGATTACTTAGCAGCACAGGCATACAATTACTAGCAGCAATATCGGAGAGCAACCTAGCATCAGTAGAATAGCCTGCCTTCGAAATCAACGCACTCGCTAGATAAACGTCAGCACCCGACTGTTTAGCTCTTGTAACATGTTCAGGGCAAGAGAAATCAGCACAAATTGCCAACGCAACTTTATAACCTTTGATGTTGAGAAAATAATCTTCAGAGCCCGATGAACAATACTCGTGCTCACCGTCATGTAGATACTGTTTATCGTAAAATTCGACGTTTCCATCAGGATGGCAAACCACAGCGCCAATAGATGGTTTTAGGGTGTGACCAGAAACAAGCGGACAACCTACGATAACCGAAATATTATGTTTAATCGCAGCTTGAGAAAGTTGTAAAAAATTCGAAGGCTCTTTACCTTGAGCTAACTTTCCTAGAGATTTTAACTCGTAGCCCGTCAATGACAATTCGGGAAACACCACCAAATCTGCACCAAGCGATGCAGACGCTTCTATAGCGACAAGGTGTTGCTCGATATTTGCGGCAATGTCCTCTTTGAATACTGGGACTTGAGCCAAACTGATATTAATTGAAGATGCCAAGTTTTCTCCTTAAAACATAACGAATGACATGGATTCCCCCTACCGAGGATCTGCCACACTTACGTGGTACTTAAATGCATCGGAGGCACCATGTCTGATTATTCTTATTTCTGCGGTATCGACCTAGCTAAAAACCACTTTAGTCTTCATGCCGTAGACCAAAATGGTAAGGTCATACTTCATAAGTCGGTAGCTCGCTCTAAACTACTGACTACAATAGCAAACATGCCAATCATGCGTATAGGCGTTGAAGCGTGTGGTGGTGCACATTATTGGGCAAGAACACTCAATAAACTGGGTCATTACAGTCGCGCAAAGTCATCAGGGCCACGACGTATGCAAATCGTCGATAGGTAGGCCGAATGCAGAGCGGCAGTCCAAAAACCATCAACATAAGTTTAGCGAATGTTTGACAACCGGGGGGAATCCATGTAGCCGCGTTAAGTGGTGAGCAACGCTACCACAAGACTCAATAAATTATGCCATAAACACTGATGCATATCTTTGAACTGAAGCCGCCAAGCGTTGGGAATACGTCTTAAACGCTTGTTATATTCGTCTCTATAAAGCTACTGTGGCTTCTATTTCAATTTGTAGCTCTGGGTGAATCAGTTTAGATATTTCAACCAAAGAGCACGCTGGCAAATTACCATCATAGAAATCGAATAACTGCTCTCTGATGCTACCCAACAAAGTGATATCTTTTACGAATATCGTCAATTTAACCAAATCACTTTTGCTTCGATTTTCATATTCAAGTATTCGAGATATTTGACTTAATATTTCATTACTTTGTGTTATTAGATCTGATGATTGAGCCTCTGTTCCATAAGCTGTTAACCCTGAAATAAAGAGGGTTTGAGCATGTTTTGTCGCATGAACATAAGGACCTGCGATTTGCGGTAATTCCTCATAGTTAATCCGTTCTACCATTTTATCCTCCATAGAATAGACATAATGCCCCACGAGATGCTAGCCTCCTATTTCGTGGGTTAGCGTAAAGCCAGAGCCATAATTAATGTGTTCAAACAACTAAATTTGGATGCTAGCATGAATAATGATAGCATAATTTTCATTGGCTTAGATACGCATAAGTCATTTATCCAAGTCGCCGTCTTGCAAGAGCAACGCGGGGCTACACCTGAACATTTGGGACGGATAAAGTCTAACAAGTCCGCCCTCATTAAACTCACACAACAACTGCAATCTAAATATCCAAAGCCACCCTCCATTTTGTCTACGAGGCTGGGCCTTATGGATACTGGACATACCGATTGCTCACCAGCCTTGGCTGCTGCTGCGTCATCGCCCCTTCCCTTATTCCAAAGAAATCAGGGAATAGAGTCAAAATAGATAAGAGAGATGCTGCAAAACTTGCCAAGCTTTTTAAGGCTGAAGAGCTTACGCCTATTTATGTGCCTGAAGACGAGGCGATAAGAGATTTATCAAGGGCTCGAGAAACCGCGATGAAAGATCTTAAAGATGCAAAACTCCAACTCAAAGGCTTTCTTCTACGTAATAATGTACAAACGACGGCGTTAGGATGGCAATAAAGCTCGCGCTTTATTGAACCACGAGCATAGATTGAAGACAGATGCCACGACGAAATAAGTAAGGTAGGCGCTGCTCATCTCGCGATGAGTAATCCACGTATATCAGCATGAGAACCGACGAAATTACTTGCTTCATCTATGCGTTAACACTATATCAAAATAAACAAAAGGCTCTGAAATGTGGAAGCAGAAACTTCTACGTTTAAGTGACTGTGGGGGTCATATTAACGCTTTGCTAAGTGGCACAGAAACTTGGCATACAATTTTGCGAAGCAAAAATGCCAAGCGTTTTGTTTCCGTCTTAAGCAATTTGTTGAATGAAGTCGCTGTGCGGCAGAGTGAATCGAACGTCAGTCATACTCTTGTAACACCATCACACTGATGGTCGTTCACAGGAGTAAACCCATGAAACCAGCCGAATTAGAACGCTACAACTTTCTTTATGAACAACACCTTACCAATTTAAAACTGCAAGGGAAACGCCCCGCGACGATTGATGCTTATTCTCGTGCGGTGCGTCGGATCACCGACTATTTTGATCGCGCTCCCGACACGTTAACCACAGCCGATCTTAAACAGTTCTTTGCCTCTCTTATCCAAACCCATTCATGGAGCACCATTAAACTCGATCGAAACGGGTTGCAGTTTTTCTACCGCTACACTCTCGATAAGCAGTGGGAGTGGCTCAATATTGTTAAACCACCAAGTACCAAAAAACTGCCTGATGTCATCACGCCCTCACAAGTGGCCCTACTCATTACAATGACTCGGCAACGGCGCTATCAAGTCTTCTTTCTCACCTTGTATTCGATGGGGCTTCGACTGAGTGAAGGGCTCAACCTCACCGTTCAAGACATTGATGCTCATACCATGCAGGTCCATGTTCGAGATGGTAAAGGCGGCAAAGACCGATTGGTCCCTTTACCACACCGAACACTTCTCGCTCTTCGAGCCTACTGGGCAGCTCACCGACACCCGACCTTACTCTTTCCTGGCAAAGGAATAATGACGAATGCCCCAATGGATAGAAGTGGTGTTCAAAAGGCCATGAAACAAGTACTGAAAGACTGTGGGATTAACAAGCCAATATCACCCCACACCTTACGGCACTGCTTTGCCACGCATCTATTAGAGCAAGGGTTGGATTTGCGCTCACTGCAATGTCTGCTTGGGCATGCGAGCCTCAACACCACCGCTCGGTACACTCGATTGACCCAACTTAAACAAAAAGATGCCGCTCTTGCGCTAAACCAACTGACTGATGCACTGACCATTATGTGGGAGGAAGCATGAGTACGTTTATCGAACTACTTCGCACTCATCATGATGAGCTTGAGCGCTATCTCCATCAACAGGCGATGAACGCTCCAGTCAAAAACGATATTCGCTCTGCTATTCAAGCTATGCTGAGATGTAAAACCGAGCAGCAAGGTCGCTCGCAATGGTATTGTGCTCATTGTCGCCATGATGACCGCCTGCCACTCTCGTGTGGGCATCGGTACTGTCCCCAGTGCCAACACCGTACAACATCTGACTGGCTTAATCGTCAAGAGCAAAAGCTGTTACCTGTTCACTACTTCATGGTGACCTTCACCTTGCCTTATCAGTTGAGGCCGCTGGCATATGCTGCGCCTAAAGCGCTGTATCAAACCTTATTCCAAGTCACCTCCAGCGTACTAAAGAGCTTTGCCGAAAGGCAAAACAAGGGCGCACTCGGGTTTACCACCGTACTGCATACCCACAGTCGGCAACGTAACCTGCACCCTCATCTGCATATCATTGTCGCAGGAGGACGGTATGACGCATCGAAAAGAGAGTGGCACAAAGACAATAAACAGTACCTGTTCAATGCCTTCGCATTGGCTAAGGTATGGCGGGCAAGATTGCTGGCCGCTATCCATGAGCATCCTCAGTTATGGCTACCAACGCAGATACCAAGCCAATGGGTGGTCGACTGTCGCTGTGTTGGTCGTGGGAAGCCTGCACTGGAATACCTCTCTCGTTACCTCTATCGAGGCGTGCTACCCGATAACGATATCATCAAGGTCGATGCGAGTACGGTGACGTTCCGCTACAAGGAAAGTAAAACCCAGCAGTGGAAACACCGCACCCTGCCCACGCTGAAGTTCTTGATGCTCATCTTGCAGCATGTCCTTCCAAAAGGACTTCAGCGGGTAAGAGATTATGGATTCTTGCGAGGGCAAGCAAGGCAGGTATTAGGCCAAATACAACTGCTGCTTCTTGGCCTGTTTTATCAACTGCCGAGGCTTAACCCTGTCACCAGAGCGAAAGCCACTCGAAACTGCCCATGCTGTCAGCATGAGATGACCTGCGTTGGCATCTCTCGACCGAGGTAGCCGAAAGGCGAACATAATAAGGATAATGGCAAGGGGTAAACGGGGAGGAATAAACACTTAAAGATCAACAGACAGCAAGTAACCACTTGATAAGATTAAACTCTTAGTCTTGTCACGACAGCGTTCGCCTTGAGGAAACCATCAAGGCGATGCCACATCTAAATATGATCGCACAATTTACTTATATAGAGGCATCGGGCTTGTTCAACAATCGGGATTTAGCGCTGGCTTCGCAGCGTTTAATCCTTATTTGTTAGTTGCCCGACCGCTGAACCTAGTTTAATAGTGATAACGACATGAGATTATTGTTATTGCTTGATCATCGACGGCGTAAACAAGTCTATTAGTGTCGTCAATACGGCGAGACCAAAAACCAGACAAGTTCTCTTTTAACGGTTCTGGTTTACCAATACCCTCAAAAGGAGAGCGCCTAACATCATTGATGAGTTTATTGATGCGCTTGAGTGTTTTCTTATCTTGGGTTTGCCAATAAAGGTAGTCACCCCAAGCCTCATCAGTCCACGACAATAAACGTTGGCTACTACTCATCAATTAACTCGCGCGCGGTTGTTTTACCAGCACGATACTGTGCTATTGAGCTGTTTAGGTGTTCCGCATTTTGAGGTGAGCGTAGTAAGTGCACTGTTTCCATAAGGCTATTGTAGTAATCTAAGGACATAACCACAGCATCTTCAGAGTCACGGCGTGTAATAACTGTTGTATCTGCATCATTAACTACACCGTCTAAAACAGCTTTAAGACCATTTCTAGCCTCAGTGAAAGATACGATTCTCATAAGAACCTCCACATGTACATTTAATGGAACAAGTATAATCTTCACTCATGTACTTGTACAGTAAATTGAACATGCGATGTTAATAAGGCAACTAACGAGCTTGTAGGATTTCTCCCTTACCCGTTCTCAATTCTGATCCTATCGACATTTCATCATGATATAAACTTGA
>NZ_CANLBV010000050.1 GCF_947488985.1 uncultured Vibrio sp. | reverse complement strand
AGTACCTTTAACGATCAAAGTTAAAGGTTACGACGTTTATTGAAAGGATTGAATGAGTCGATTTAAAGACGCTTACAAATTTAGAACCAAAAAAGGAACGCATCGGCGTTCCTTTTTATTATCCGCTCTTTATGAAGCGATTGAGCTAAGCGTGAACTAGCTGATTCATGTCGATCAACAAATGACCTTAATCGCCAAGCCACCTTGAGAGGTCTCACGGTATTTTGAGTTCATGTCTTTGCCCGTTTCAAGCATAGTTTCAATGACTTTATCCAGAGAAACAGTAGGCGCAGAAGAGCGACGAAGAGCCATACGAGTTGAGTTAATGGCTTTGACAGCAGCGATGCCGTTACGCTCGATACATGGCACTTGAACTTGACCTGCAACGGGGTCGCAGGTTAGACCTAGATTGTGCTCCATACCAATTTCTGCCGCCATACAGACTTGCTCAGGGCTACCCCCCATAAGCTCTGCAAGACCAGCTGCAGCCATAGAGCAGGCGACGCCCACTTCACCCTGACAGCCCACTTCAGCACCAGAGATAGAAGCGTTGCGCTTGTATAGACCACCGATCGCACCAGACGCTGCGAAGTAACGAATGTAGTCTTTTTCTGTGACGGTTTGAATGAACTTATTGTAGTAAGCCAATACAGCAGGGATGATGCCACATGCGCCGTTGGTTGGTGCTGTGACCACGCGGCCACCCGCTGCGTTTTCTTCGTTTACAGCAAAGGCAAACATGTTCACCCAGTCAACCACAGCCATTGGATCGTTGGTGGTTTTTTCTGAAGTCAGTAACTGTTGGCGAAGTGCAGCCGCGCGGCGAGGTACACGCAAAGGGCCAGGTAAAATACCCTCAGTATTCATACCGCGATCCATACATTCGCGCATTGTTTTCCAAATGCTAGCAAAGTAGGTACGTGACTCTTCATCCGAGTGTAAAGCGGCTTGGTTTGCCATCACCAACGTACTGATAGAAAGACCACTCTCTTTACACTGATTCACCAGCTCTTCAGCGGTTGTGAATGGGTAGGGCGCTTTGACGGGATGATCCTCTTGTTTACCGAAATTTTCTTCGTCAACGATGAAACCACCCCCAATGGAGTAGTACGTTTTTGAGTAGGCGACTTCGCCATCAATCCAAGCATGGATGCTCATGCCGTTCTCGTGCAAAGAAAGGTTACTTGTGTGGAAGTTCATACCGCCATCACGTGGGAACGAAACGGTATGGCAGTGCATACCAACAGGAAGACGTTCCGTCTCTTCTACACGAGCGATGAAGCTATTAATCGAATCGATATCAACACGCTCAGGGGTGTTGCCAGCAAGACCCATGATGATGGCGATATCTGTGTGGTGACCTTTCCCTGTCAGTGATAGTGATCCATAAACGTCCACGGTGATTTTAGTGATGTCGCGCAATTTTCCCATTGAACGTAGGTCATCAATAAACTCTTTACCCGCTTTCATTGGTCCAACTGTGTGTGAGCTCGATGGACCAATACCGATTTTATAGATATCAAAAACACTAATCATAGCGATTACCTCAAAAGAGAACCTCCCATGGGGGAGGGAGGTTCATTTATTATCATTATATTTTTTATTTAATTTCGCGCGATAAGATGAGCGTCATCTTATCAAAAGCCCTAAAGAGCGCCGTAGATTACAGAACTAATTGCTGCGATACCACATAACGCTGTAAAGATTTGTACCGGCGCTGATGCTTTGTACTTTGCCATTGCTGGGACTTTTTGCATGGCAAAGATAGGCATCAGGAACAAGATAGCAGCAATCATGGGTGCACCCATCGTCTCGATCATGCTTAGGATACTTGGATTAACGATAGCCACTATCCAAGTGGTGATTACGATGAATGCAAGAGATGCTTTTTCAATCTTGCTTACCGAAGCACCAGAACGCGACTTGATTAGACCTACTAAGCCTTCTTGCGCACCTAGGAAGTGGCCGAAGTAGCTTGAAGTAATTGCGGCGAATGCAACCAGAGGCCCCATGTAAGAGATCAATGGTGATTCATGAACGTTCGCTAGGTATGAAAGTACCGAGATGTTCTGTGCTTGCGCTGTTGCTAGTTGCTCTGGAGATAGAGAAAGCACTACAGAGAATACGAAGAACATCACAAAGCCCATCAACATCATTGCCGCGCCGCCAGTGATTTGATCCGTTTTCTTAACGGCACCCTCACCGTATACACGACGTTGCTCTTTAGAGAACTGTGAAATGATTGGGCTGTGATTAAAAGAGAACACAATGATTGGAATAGCAAGCCAGATGATAGAAGGCATTGCTGACCACTCCGGGCTGACGTCCATCATTGAAGTGTTCCAGTCAGGAATAAGATAGAAAGACAGAGCGAGTAGGATCAACACCAATGGATAAACCATCGCTGACGTTGCTTTGAGCATCAGTTCTTTGCCGAATACCACTCCTGCCGTCATCGCGAGGATAAGGGCACCAGAAAGAAGAGGACGTGGAATGGACTCCATACCCATTTGATTGACTAGGAAAGAGTCGACCGTATTTGTGATGCCAACACCATAGATAAGAACGATTGGGTAGATAGCGAAGAAGTAAGCGAAAGTAATAATGTTTGCGCCAGTCTTACCAAAGTGTTCTTCAACGGTGTCGGTGATATCAGCTTCGGGGTTTTTAGCCGATAGCACGAAACGAGCGAGAGATTTGTGTGCGAACCAAGTCATTGGTGCTGCAATTAGGGCTAGGATAACTAATGGCCAAAAACCACCCGCCCCCGCTTTGATAGGTAGGAATAGGACGCCAGCACCTACGGCGGTACCGAACAGTGATAGGCACCAGGTAAAATCTTTGTAATTAAATTTGTTTGAATCTTTAACGGCATTTGCCGAAGATGTTGTTGAAATCATGTTAAGTTGCTCATTTTTTGGAACAGGAAATAAGTCGGCGCTAAGTTTGCAGAATTTTCTTTGGTGAAAACTAGATCTAAATCATGTAATGAAATGGCGTGTCACAGGAGATGCAAAAAGCGGATTCTCGATCACGAAAATTACGTGCCACATGTGATTTATACTCATGCTAGACATTATATTTATTTATAGTAAGGGCGGGTTTTTTAGATGGGCCTATAAGGTGAGAGCTTATGCAAGGCGAAATTAATCAATCTGCTCTATGTAACTGGTGTGAGTTGTTGGTGGGGTGTGTCTTAATTGTACCTGTTTTGTGCTTATTGTGTGTGTATTGATGGGGTTAATTTATGTTTTTTTGGTGCGCCACGTGCTGCTGTAGAGACTCAATGATTTGTGCGGTAACGCCCCAAATGAGATGTTCTTGGAAGGGCATAGCAAAAATTCGGTGTTTAATTTTCTTAAAATTAACCATATGGCTGTGTAATTTTGCTTGGTCTAAGACATAAGTGGCAGGAACCTCAAAAATCGAGGCTACCTCATTTTCATCGATGATCGCTTGGTATTCAGGGTCGACCATAGCCACGATCGGTGTGACGGAAAATTTACTAATCGTATTCAAAGCAGGTAACTGGCCGACAATTTTAACTTGGTCTGAACGAATGCCAACCTCTTCATGCAACTCTCTTAGCGCTGTGAACTGCATAGAAGGATCAGAATGTTCGTGTTTCCCGCCCGGAAAGCTGACTTGCCCCGGATGATGCTTTAAGTGAGCAGCTCTTTTGGTAAAAATAACATGTAAACCATCTTCCCTTTCAACTAAACCGACCACCACAGCCGCTTTGCGTAACTCATCACTACTGATATGCGAAACACGCTCCACCGATTCTGGGTGGTAGCCAACAGTAGGGTTCAGTTGGAATTGCTGAAGGAAGTCATTTCGATTCATACTACGCCAAAATATTGATTATTATGATTTTAAGTATAGGCATAATACGAGAGGGATTACCAATCGAGAGTGTTATGGAGAGCGCCTTAGAAAGGTAGATTTTTCTATATTTAATATGTGCATACCTATGAGTAAGCGTTAGCTAGATCATGAATTTGACGAATGAATCCTATATTTACCTTTAATAATTTGATAACAACAACTTAGTGGGCCATTCTAAAAAGAAATTAACGAAAAGGTATGAGATGAAAGGAATCATATTCACCGAATTTTTAGAGCTTGTTGAAGACAAGTTTGGGCTAGAGCTTGTTGAAGAAGTTCTAGAGATGTCAGAAGACGAAGGTATATATACTTCGGTTGGAAGCTATGACCACAAAGATCTGGTGCGTTTGATCGTCAATCTGAGTAAGAAAACAGATATTGATGCGGAGAGTTTACAACGTGTATTCGGGCAGTCGGTATTTAAGAACTTATTGGCCTCATTACCAAGCAAAGCGAGCCTTGCTCATACTAAAACCACTTTTCAATTTATTCAGCATGTAGAGCACTACATTCACGTAGAAGTGAAAAAGCTCTACCCGGATGCGAAGCCACCTGAATTTAGCTTTATTACCACGAGCGAAGCACAGCTGGTGTTCGACTATAAAAGCGCAAGGTGCATGTCGCACGTTTGCTTAGGTCTGATCGAAGGATGCGCTGACTATCACGGTGAGCAGATTGAGGTAGAAATGACCCCTCAAAACGACGACCAGAGTGTGGTCAGGTTCAATCTAAAAGTCGAAAAGTAATATGAATCTCGCATCTGCCTTAGAGCGAAAACTCAAGCGTCAAATCGCGGCTCGCAAAGCGGCTGAAGAGCTGTTGGAACAAAAAAGCCTCGAGGTGTTTGAGGCTAACCAACAGCTTGAGCTTGCGCTACGTCAGCTAGAAAAACGTTCCAATGCCAATTTGCGCCGTATTGAATTTCAAGAACAAATCGACAATTTGTTGATTTACTTTGGACGTGCGTTTCTTGGTAGTGATATTGATGATGTGATGTTGTCACAGCTGACGACCAGTATAGCCAATAGCTATCTGATTGATGCCAGCCGTTTAATTCTTCCTCCCAAATTACTTCCTCAGCTTGAAACCTGTGACTACGGCGATGAATCCGTAGCAGAGGTCGAGCAAGACATTCAAGAGCCTCAATGGCAAGGTGATCTGCTCACGGTGCCTTTAGAAGTAGAGAAAGTGATCGTCGGAGCCTTGATTGTCAGGGTTAAGTTGCTCGACCAAGACTACGAGTTTATAGAAAGCCAACTGTTATTAGTGACCGATCTCATTTGTCGTGCTTTGACACATCAATTGGCGATCAATCGAAATATCGAATCACGAAAACGAGCAGAAGAGTCAGAGCGAGCGACTCGTGATTTTGTTGCGATGATTAACCATGAACTGAGAACTCCACTCAATGGTTTATTAGGCAGCGCCGAATTGATCAGTGATACAGAGCTGACCGGTTCCCAGCGCGAAATTGTGAATAACCTGAGCCAATCGGGTGAATTCTTACGAACCATCATTAATGACCTGCTCGATTACAGTAAAATCAACGCGGGTATGTTGGATCTCATACCTAAAAAATTCGCACTCCATGATTTAAAAAATACCATTGAGAGCATTTTTATCAATCGAGCCATGGAGAAACAGCTGAAATTTGATGTCCATGTCGCCGATGGTGTGCCGAGCCACTTTTATGGTGACTTAGAGCGTATTACTCAACTGTTTGTTAACCTCATTGGTAACGCCATTAAGTTCACAGAGCAAGGTTCTGTGAAGGTTGAAATTAAATGGCAGAATGAGCAGTTTATTTTTTCTGTTGAAGATACCGGGGTAGGAATTGCTCAAGCGGCTCATCAAACGCTGTTTGACCCATTTACTCAGGCGGACAATTCGAGCAGTCGTAATTATGAGGGTACGGGGTTAGGCCTGGCGATTTGTCGCAAATTGGTGCTGTTGATGGATGGTGATATCAAGGTGACCAGTGTAGTAGGAAGCGGGACCACTTTTACTACTGCGGTTCCGTTACAGGTGATTAATGATTCTGATGAAAACAACCGTGTCGCGCAAGGTGCGGTGTCAGACGTTGACCTCTCGGTATTAAAAGTGCTGGTGGTTGATGATATTAAGATGAATCAAATCATCATCCAGCAGATGTTACGTAAGCACCAAATAAAGCCAGCGATTGCAAATAATGGTGCTGAAGGGTTAGAGCTTGCGAGTAATAACAATTATGACATCGTCTTTATGGATTGCAGAATGCCTGTGATGGATGGCTTTGAAGCAACGGAAAAGCTAAGAGAAAAGGGCTATCATCACTCGATTGTGGCTTTGACTGCAGGCACAACCTTGGAAGAGCGTGAACGCTGCATACAGTGCGGAATGGATGATATTCTCAGCAAGCCATATACTGCTAATGACCTTAAAGAGATGCTCAAGAAGTGGGGCGTTTCACCTTAAAGTTATTGTTTTTAAAAGCAATCGATTTGTTAGAGTGATCTATTTTTAAAAGTAATGAATCTTTGCGTATTTTGACAGAGAGGCCGATAACCCGAAGTGATCTGGTCAGCGTTCGGGTCATCAGGCTATTCTTGCACTCTTCAAGCTATTTTTACACTCTTTAAGCTATTTTAGCACTCCTCAAGTATAGGTAGAATGCGACTGAGCTTGTCCAGTGTCTCTTGATACTCAGAGGCGCAATCACTATCGAATACCACACCCCCACCAGCCCAAGCAAAAAGGGTATGGTTCTCTGCCACTAATGTACGGATAGTAATACTGGTATCCATCCTACCATTTCGGCTGATGTAACCAATGCTGCCACAGTACGCAGAGCGACGATGAGGCTCTAACTCTTCAATGATCTGCATTGCCCGAACTTTGGGTGCGCCCGTAATAGAACCACCCGGAAAGCAAGCCCTTAATAGGTCAGTGGCGGAATACTGAACATCAAGATCGGCTTTTATCGTGCTGACCAAGTGGTGTACGGCAGGGAAGCTTTCAATATCAAACAGCTTTGGCACATGAACCGAGCCCGGTTTTGCAACTCGTCCAATGTCATTGCGCAGTAGGTCAACGATCATTAGGTTTTCTGCTTGATCTTTATCGGCACTGGCCAAGTCTTGAGCGTTGGCATCATCAATGGCTGGATCGTTGGAGCGGGGACGAGTCCCTTTGATTGGCTTAGTCTCAATCGTGTTATCTTTAAGCTCCAAGAAGCGCTCTGGTGAAACACTGATGATTGCGCAATCAGCCAAACGGATAAAGCCTGAAAATGGCGCTGAGTTGTACTGCTCTAACTTGTCGTAGGCCAGCCACTCACTGCCTTGATATTGGGCATTAAAACGCTGCGCCAAATTGATCTGATAACAGTCACCGGATAACAAGTACTCCTGAACACTCTCAAATTTGTCTGCATAGATTTGTTCGCTCATGTTGGATTGCCATGGCGTAGTCAGGCGAAATGCCTGGTGACTGATTGTTTGATCACTTGTTTGATTCGTTGCTTGACTGGCTTGCTGCTGCGATAGCCAACTCCAATGAGCATCAATGTTCTGCCCAACCACACAGGCCGTTTTCAGCTTATGGTCAACCACAACCGCCCACTCATACAGACCAACGGCCATATCGGGCGCTTCAATATCACGCGTAGCCAGCGATGGCAGCGTTTCAACTCTTCTTCCTAAATCGTAACTAAAATAGCCTAGCGCGCCACCAACAAAAGGCAGTTCAGTATGCTCTTGGGTTGCAGGTAGCAACTGCTGTTGGTATTGGTCGAGCAGTTCAAAAGGATCAGAGTCTGAAATGTGTTCTTTTTCGTTAACATTAACGGTGGTTTTTACACCCGTAGTCTCGAAGGTGGCGATGGGTTGAGCAACCAAAATATCATATCGACTATCAATATGGCTTTGTGAGGCTGAGCGTAATAGCATGGCCCATGGCAGGCTTTCAATATGAGAAAACAGCTGTTTAGCTAACGTTGATTGGTATTCAAGCGGTTTGATTTGAATAGAGCGAAATTCGTTGTTATTCATTTGTTTAATTTGTGACAAAGAGTTCGATCACTGCATGGCGTGTGAGAGGAAGCAAGAGTATCATAAATTGAAATTAAAATGGGTTCTTGATTCGATCACTGTCAATCAAATGGTTGAGTTATCGCTAGCAAACCATAGTGAGTAAACTATTGCCAAAGCGACTTAATACCATTAGCCGTTGAGCCAATGAACGGGAACAGACTAAAAAAGTTAAGCCATGAACCCATCTGGAACCAGAACAATAAAGAGGCATGCAATGACGGTTATTCGTAAGCAAGATGTGATCAGCAGTGTCGCTGACGCACTTCAGTACATTTCTTATTACCACCCTTTGGATTTTGTCCAAGCCCTAGAAAAAGCGTATGAGAAAGAAGAGAGCCAAGCAGCGAAAGATGCAATCGCTCAGATCTTAATTAACTCGCGCATGTCTGCGGAAGGTCATCGTCCAATTTGTCAGGATACCGGTATCGTTACTTGTTTCGTGAACATCGGTATGGATGTGAGGTGGGAAACGGATCAAACAGTACAACAGATGGTTGATGAAGGCGTTCGTCAAGCTTACAACAATCCAGATAATCCATTGCGTGCATCTGTCCTGATGGATCCTGCAGGTAAGCGTATTAATACTAAAGACAACACCCCTGCGGTTGTCCACATTAATATGGTGCCAGGTGACAAAGTTGAAATTCAAATCGCGGCGAAGGGCGGCGGCTCTGAGAACAAAACCAAGATGGTGATGTTAAACCCTTCCGATGACATTGCCGAATGGGTAGAGAAGACGCTACCAACCATGGGGGCGGGTTGGTGTCCACCGGGTATGCTAGGTATAGGCATCGGCGGTACGGCAGAGAAAGCCGCGGTACTTGCAAAAGAATCGCTGATGGAACACATCGATATCCAAGAGCTTATCGAAAAAGGCCCGGAGAACGCAGAAGAAGCGCTTCGTTTAGACATCTTCAACCGGGTAAACAAGCTTGGTATTGGTGCGCAAGGTCTTGGCGGTCTAACGACTGTGGTTGATGTAAAAATCAAAACCGCTCCAACGCACGCGGCTTCAAAGCCAGTATGCTTGATCCCTAACTGTGCAGCGACCCGTCACGTACACTTCACATTAGACGGTAGTGGTCCTGCTGAGCTTACGCCACCTAAGCTAGAAGAGTGGCCAGATATTACTTGGGAAGCGGGGGCTAATACACGCCGTGTTAACCTTAATCAAATTACCAGAGAAGATGTACAAGAGTGGAAGACTGGCGAAACCGTGCTTCTATCAGGCAAGATCTTAACTGGTCGTGATGCCGCTCATAAGCGTATTCAAGGTATGCTTGAGAGTGGTGAAGGTTTACCAGAAGGCGTCGATCTGAAAGGTAAGTTTATTTATTACGTTGGCCCGGTTGACGCTGTGGGTGATGAGGCGGTAGGTCCTGCGGGTCCAACAACGTCTACTCGCATGGATAAGTTCACCGACATGATGCTAGAAGAAACGGGCATTATGGGCATGATTGGTAAAGCAGAGCGTGGCCCTGCAACCGTTGAGTCAATTAAACAACATAAATCGGTTTACCTGATGGCGGTTGGCGGTGCAGCTTACTTAGTCGCGAAAGCAATTAAAAAAGCGCGTGTGGTCGCGTTTGAAGATCTTGGTATGGAAGCGATTTACGAATTCGAAGTTGAAGACATGCCTGTCACTGTGGCGGTTGATTCAAATGGCGTCAATGCACACCAGATCGGCCCTGACACGTGGAAAGTGAAAATTGCGGAAGCTGAAAAAGCCTAATCAACGACAGCCAACAACTGACGATTTACCTGGGTGTTAGCGTTTTAATTACCATGTTTGGCTGAACGTTAAGGACAAAAGTGCAGCGTTATCTGCGCTTTTGTCTTATTATCAATGGTATAGTAACAAATACATCGTTTGATATAAGAACATAGGAGATAGGAATGCCTCGTTTTATTCAGATCCTACAGATTATCTTAGCAGTGGTGATTGGTGGGTTTATTGGCTACGATCTGATCTTGAAAGGGATTAGTATTTTTGATAACAAATACGTGACTATCACCTGCGTACTTTGGTTGGTTGCTGAGGTTGCGCTGTTTGTTATCTATAAGTTGATTGAAGACGATTAACTCGTCCGTCAAAAAATTCAAAGCCCCTGATTATGAATGTAGTCAGGGGCTTTTATTCATCTAGCATTAACTATGAGTGTTGCATAATCAGCCACCTAATACCAATCACAGTAAGTGTTCAGAAAAAGCTTGAGAACGAGGCCGCTCTTTTCAATAAGAAGCTTCGATAAGTAGTTTTCTACAATCAAAAATTCTAACGCAGTTATAGAGTGTTTTAACCGGCTGGGGTGACCAGTTATTTACTACGATTGGCATAAGCAAACTAACAGTATTCAATTCATCCCTATAGGGATAAGTCAGCAGGTTAACGTTTCAACTGTAACGGTATGGTGAATTAGGTCACATATCAGTCAGCGATGAATAAATAGCAGTTAACCTAACTATCACGGAGTCGTTCAAATGAAACACCTAACTCAAGAAATGAGTGACTTTATCAGTAGAGGAACGGATTCCCATATCAGAGTAGCGGTTACGGGGCTTTCTCGTGCAGGTAAAACAGCGTTTATTACATCGCTGGTTAACCAAATTCTTCATACCTCGACTCATTACAATCTGCCGCTTCTTGCATCCGCAAGAGAGGGGAGGATTATTGGCGCAAAGCGTATTCCGCAGCACAATATGATGATCCCACGTTTCTCTTATGATGAAGCGATGGTATCTCTCAACGAACAACCACCACAATGGCCAGTACCGACACGTGATGTCAGTGAGATTCGACTCGCGATCAAATACAAGCCAACAAAAGGCGCAAAGAAGCTACTGAGTAAAAGCAGTACGCTCCATCTCGATATTGTCGATTATCCCGGTGAGTGGCTACTAGATTTGCCGTTACTGGATATGGATTTTGCAACTTGGAGCCAATCACAAATTGCCGCTTTGAAAGGGGATAGAGAAACCTATTCGCGACAGTGGAATGCAATGCGCGGTGAGATCGATCTGCTGGCAGAAGCGGACGAACAGAAACTGGTCGCGATTGCCGATAGCTATACTCAGTACCTTCATACGTGTAAGAATCATGGATTGCACTGGGTACAACCAGGTCGATTCGTCTTGCCCGGTGAGCTTGAAGGTGCGCCTGTATTACAGTTTTTCCCGTGTACGGCACCAGAGGGCAAGTACTCAAAAACAAGTAACTACGCGCTTCTCAAAGCGCGCTATGAAGAGTATCAACAGAAAGTGGTGAAGGCGTTTTACAAGAATCACTTTGCGACGTTCGATAGACAAATCGTGCTGGTGGACTGCTTACAGCCACTTAATGCGGGCTATGACTCTTTCATGGACATGCGTGGCGCACTTGAGCAGTTATTGAAGAGCTTTAAATACGGGCGCAGCAATATATTGAGACGTCTATTCGCGCCAAAGATCGATAAGATTTTGTTTGCGGCCACTAAGGCTGATCACGTAACACCAGATCAGCATCCGAACTTGGTGTCACTGTTACAGCAGATGGTGCATCCGGCATGGCAACAGGCGGCCTTTGAACATATTGACATGAGCTGCATGAGCATCGCGTCAATTCAAGCGACCAGCGCGGGTTATATCTCGTCAGGCTCAGACAATGTCCCTGCGCTGCAAGGCGTGACGTTAGATAACGTGCCGCAAACCATGTACCCGGGTGAGGTGCCGCGTAAGCTGCCGAATAAGCAATATTGGGAAACCAACCAGTTTGATTTCACTAGCTTTAGACCGATGGAGCAACATTCCGATGAGCCTTGCCAGCATCTAAGAGTCGACAAGGTTTTAGAGTATCTCATTGGCGATAAGTTGAAGTAATTGAGGCATCAATATGAGTGAATTAAAAACGAAGCAGGTCTTTAGTGAACCTTTGAAGACCTCTTTCGATGAGCAGGGTCATAGCGCTCAAGGTACAGGCTTTAAAGATGCATGTTTTCAAGAGCAAGGCACAGGCGAAGCTAGCCCAGATTTAGATGCTCAACAGCTGTTTACGGAACAAGAAAAATTTGTCCCCGTTGCACCACAAGTGGAAACCGAGCTGGATAGTGACGCTGAGCAGCAATTGGAGCAAGTGATCCGTCCAAGCAAGAAGAAGAAATGGTTTGGAACTGGCCTAGTGGTCGCTTTTTCCGGTTTAGTCGGTTGGCAAGCCATTGACTCTGTCATCACGGCGATTCAAACAGCAGATTGGCTTGCGTTAGGTTGGGCTGGCTTTATGGCTGCGATCGCTTCACTGGGTTTAGGCGCAATAGGTAAAGAGCTGTGGAAGCTACGCTCGCTCAAAGAGCACTTCAGTGTCCAGGAGCAGAGTGAAGAGTTACTACAAAGCCAAAGTGTCGGTAAGGGCAAAACATTCTGTGAAAATATTGCGAAGCAGGGTGGCATCGTCGCGGAGTCTCCGGCCTACGATAAGTGGAAAAATAACATCAATCCAGCGCACAGTGACGCCGAAGTATTGGATATGTACGACGCGCTGGTAGTGAGTCAGCAAGATAAGATTGCGACTCAAATCGTCACTAAGATCTCAACTGAGTCGGCCGCCTTAGTTGCGGTAAGTCCATTAGCGGCCGCAGATATGCTGCTAGTCGCGTGGCGTAATTTCACCATGATAGACAAACTTGCCGATGTGTATGGCATAGAGTTAGGTTACTGGTCTCGCATCAAGCTATTTAAATTGGTGTTAATCAATATGGCCGTGGCAGGAGCAAGTGAATTGGCGATTGAGGCAAGTATGGATATGGTTTCCGTCGATCTCGCAGGTAAAATCTCCGCTCGTGCAGGGCAGGGGCTTGGCGTGGGTATTTTGACCGCTCGATTGGGACTAAAAGCCATGACATTGTTGCGTCCTATGCCTTGGCATAATGAACGAAAAGTTAAACTTGCAGATCTGCGTAAAGCCGTGCTTTCCGAAATCAAGCGTCTGACTCTGAAGTAAAGTACTGACTTTGAGATAAAGCGTCTTAATGTGCAATAGAGCGCTTTACTTTGAAAGAGAAAGTACGACTCCCCCGCCGCTTGCTAAAGAAGAGTAAATATCGCTTTACTCTTCTTCTTGACTGAACTCAGAGCTTAATTCACACTACTGTCAACTTATCCTGACACCTATAATAGGACTATTTGTGCGTCTTGAAGTATTGTGTGAAGACAGACTCGGTTTAACTCGTGAGTTGCTCGATATCTTGGCCTCAAAAAGCATTGATTTAAGAGGAATCGAAATTGATGTGAAAGGTATTATTTACCTCAACTGCCCAGATATCGATTTTGATGCTTTTAGTGAGCTTATGGCTGAGATTCGCCGAATTTCAGGTGTAAAGGATGTACGCAAAATTCAATTCATGCCGAGTGAAAGGCACAACACAGAGCTGATTGCTCTGCTGGCTAATCTACCTGATCCCGTGATTTCGATTAACCTGAAAGGCGCGGTCGATATGGCGAATCATGCCGCCTTAAACCTGTTCGGTAAACAAGAAGATGACGTGATCGGTCAACCACTCGCGACGTTTGTACCGAGTTTTAACTTCGCTCGTTGGATTGAAGGGGATGTCACCCGTCATCGTGAAGTTGTAGTTCTGGATGGTTTAGACTTTTCGATTGAGATATTACCGGTTTACCTCGGTGGTGATGTTAACGAAGCTGTCTTGGCGAGCGCAGTGATGACGATTCGTTCTTGCAACCAAGATATGAATACCCCAGACGCTATCCCTGAGCAAAATAATTTAGGCTTTGAACATTTTGTTGGTGTTTCTAATCGCCATAAAGCCTTGATCAGTCAAGCGAAGAAATTGGCTATGCTGGATCAGCCACTGTTGATTGAAGGGGATACAGGCACAGGCAAAGAGATGCTGGCGAAAGCGTGTCATAACCGCTCGAATAGATCTTCTTTCCCATTCTTGATCCTAAGCTGTGCCTCAATGCCCGATGATGTCGCTGAAACCGAACTGTTTGGTCATGCGCCGGGTTCATTCAATCATGAGCAAGGTCATAAGGGCATTTTTGAACAAGCGAATGGCGGTACTGTCTTCTTAGATGAGATTGGCGAGATGAGCCCGCATCTACAAATTAAGCTGCTACGTTTCCTACAAGATGGCTCATTCCGCCGCGTTGGTGAAGAAGAAGAGATGCATGCTGATGTAAGAATCATCGCCTCTACGCGGCATAGTCTTTCTGAATTAGCCGACTCGGGTTCATTCCGTGAAGATCTGTTTTATCGTTTGAACGTGTTAACGCTGTCCATTCCTGCACTGCGTGAACGTTCAAACGACGTCGCACCGTTGTTGGAACTGTTTGTTGCCAAGTACGCGCAGCAGTTAGGTATGTTAAAACCCAAACTGACTCAAGACTTAATCGATCAACTGGGTAATTACCAGTGGCCGGGTAACATTCGTCAGTTAGACAATATGGTGTTGCGAGCGCTAACTGAGCTGGATTCTGATACGTTAACGGTTGAGCAATTCCATCTACCACAGCTTGAAACCATGACTGCTGGTGTCGCGAACCTCAGCTTCGACGGTTCGCTGGATGAGATCATGAAAGATTATGAATCGCAGATCCTAGAAAAACTGTATCAGTCATTCCCATCAAGCCGCAAGCTAGCGAAACGCTTGAATGTGTCTCATACCTCGATTGCCAATAAGCTTCGTGATTACGGTATCAGAAAGAACGGATGACGTTTGGCTCATTAAGTCACAGCAAAACAGTTTAGTTTAAATGGTTTAGTTAAGTCGAACGGTAAGATAGAACAAGATGATGGAAGATTTAAGTACACCAGAACGCGTGTATAAACGTGATGGAAACCTGATTCTACGCACGGCTGAGATAGACGATGCGCAGATGATCAGCGACTACTTTCAGACCAATAGAGAGCACCTTAAGCCGTGGGAGCCGACTCGACCAGAGGCGTTCTTTGATAGAAGCGGTTGGGCGCAGCGGCTGATCAAGTTAAACGAACTTCATAAAATGGGACTAGGTTATTACTGTTTGCTGATTAACGCCGACTCTAACGAGATGTTAGGCACAGTATCGTTCAGTAATTTGTCTCGTTTCCCGTTCTACGCTTGCAATGTAGGGTATTCATTAGCTGAGAGCGCACAGGGACACGGCTATATGCGCAGAGGCCTCTGCATGGCTAAAGACTATATGTTCGATGTGCAGAACATGCATCGTTTAATGGCGGGCTACATGCCCCACAATAAGCGCAGTGCTGGTGTATTGGAACAGCTTGGTTTTGTTCGCGAAGGGTATGCCAAAGACTACCTACAGATTAACGGTAAATGGGAAGACCATATACTGACCGCGTTAGTGAACCCTAATTGGCAAGATAGACGCGCGATATAACCGTAACTAGAATTTAGATACAGCGTATATCAAGCTTTGCTCAATCGCCGCTGTATCAAAAGAAACATATAGGCATAGTAAATCATAAGCCTAAGCAGATATTTGAGGAATTTTGATGTCATATACAACTTTGGACGAATACCAAAGAAAATGGATTTTTACTCACCAGTCGATGCCACTGCCGGCAGAGGACTTGGAAAAAATCAAACCCATGACACAGGCGAGAGCGTCACAGTTCTGGAAAGAGAACGTAAGCCCTCAAAGCCCAGATGCGGAGAGACTGAGTTCGCAAGATTGGCCAAGCAAGGCATCGAACTGGACTGAAGAGATCAGCTGGATGGCCAATTGGGAAGCCGACGAGCCAGAAATGCCAGAAGAGATCCTTAAATTTATTGATTGGCAAGATGACGTAACGGTTTATTTTTGCTATGAAAAATATAATGTTCTTGAAACCAAATGGTCGGTTTTCAAGAAGCATTGGAAGAACTTTTTATTCTATGATGATGGTCCAATTCTACTCGGCCGCCGTCGTTCAGAAGCACTTTGGTTTGCAACCAACGGTACAGTAAAAATTGGTCATCGTGCTTAGGTGAGGCGTGATTGAGCTAAGCCTGTGTCGTATAAACTGACGGCTGTACAAGCCGACTGAAGCGAAATAAACCTATCAATAACAAGCGAACTCTGAGTTCGCTTTTTTTATGCGATGAATAGGGAATAGGCACCCGTCTAATATAATCTCAGCGAATTGCATCTTGATTCTAGCGAACCTTGCTACTGGTTTAACTGTGTCAAAAGCCGAAATCCAAAATCCAAAGCCGAAAGTGAGAGCGCTATCCCATTGGCTTAGTTGAAATTTTGTGGCTTTAGACTATAGTTATAATACTGCCTTAGTGGAGGTGAAGTATTATGATTTGGGATACTCTCGAACGTGTAAATAAACTTCGCAAGGAAGCAATGGAGGATTCAGATTTCCTGGATTCAGCAAAAATACATGAGGAGTGGCTTTTAAGCGAAACCTACGGTCAATATAAACAACGAGTGAAACCGAAGAAAGGTAAAAAACTAGCCGACATTTATGAAAATACAGAATTTACAACTAACCCAACTGGAACTAAACACTAACAATGATGAACTGCAACATGGCTAAGGCTCTTAATCTAAAAGCTATCATTCGATTCTACATACCAGCCTTAAGCCACCAATAATAAAGCCACTTTCAACGAACCGAAAGTGGCTTTTTCTTTTCTATTCAATGATCAAATCTAACGCCCTAGCTATTGATCAGGCTTAAGCCGCTTGGCAACGCATCACCAAATACACGCTTAGATTCACTCTCAGAAAGCTCAGTGACATCACTGACTAGTGTTAGCCATGAATCAGGCACCTTGCTTTGTTTCAGCTTCTCAATCACTTGATTTCGATAGTCATCAGAGATATCAAATTGACGGTCTCCGGTTTTTCGACAAATCATCACAGCCGCAAAGGCGATCATCTGCTCTTTATGCCAGTTCTGTTCAAGCAGTTTTGGTAACCATTGTTCGGCTTGTTCTCTAGGGATCACACTGTGCTGGCTACCATACAAAGGCGTTCTTGAAGCCAGTCGACCTAGTGCCCACCAGTGCGCCTGTTCAAATTGGTTATGGTTAATCGCTTTACTTAAGAACCAACTTGCCAGCAGTACTTTATCTTCCACTTCCAGTTGCTCAAGTGACGCCGCTAATCTCACCATGGCCTCGTAGCCATTGTCTTGGGCATCTTTGGCCGTTTTAGGGTTCTTCATTGCTCCTGGGTGAAGATATTTGGCGATATCGGCCAAGATAGTTTCTTGTTGCTCTTGGTTTAGGCCGCCAGCAACACGACGCCAGAACACCCACCAGTCCGTCCAACCCTGATGATTTTTAAACTGGATGTTCTGTTGGTATAGCCCCCAGATTTGTTCGATACGCCACGAGTCAGTTGGATCGCCAAAGCCTGGTCGTAGTGTGTAGCCTGCCAAACGTAGCCAGTTTTTCTCGTGTGCTTCGGAGCGGCGGCGGCGTTTACGGCCCAGTGAGAAGGTATCAAATAGGTGACGAAGGGTAGTGAAGTCCCATTCATCGCGTTTACCCAGTCGCTTCTCAAGATCTTTTGATAGCGTTTTGATCTCTTTTGATTCAGCACTCTTCTTGTTGCCGCTGTACAGGCGAGAAATCAATTCCTTACATTCATCCAGTCTTGGGTGAAGTTTGGCAGTCTCAGATTCATCACCCTGCTTGTTTCTTACTTCAAATTCGAGCAACCAACGTTTTGAGTCATCTTCGGTGCTCACGCACTCCATTTTCAGTGTGCCGACTTCGGTCAACTGACAAGCTAGCAATACTTCAACACGCTCTTTTTGGTTAGCCTGTAGCTCGGTAGTACCAGAACCTTCCAATGTCGAAATATACGGTGGCAGAGGGGAGAACAAGTCTGCATCCACATTGACCATCACGCCATTTTGGATATTCGTGTCATGGGCTATTTGATCATGTGTTGAGGTCAGCAGATTGAAACGTACTGGCTCACCCAAAGTGAGTGAGAAGCGACGACTATTCAGACGTATCTCTTGGCCTTCTTCAGTCCCTTTGGCAAGCAAACAAAGCGCTTTGCCCATCTTGTTCTTCTCTTGTAGATGCAAGAAGTAAGAACGAGCCGCACCACCACCGATTTTCAGCTGTGCGCCACGGCGAGCTTTACCAAAGGCAACCGCGCCAAGGGCGACAGACCAATCTGGATGAGGGTTATCCAATACCGTAATTGGAGAGCCGTTCCAGTTACCCAGTAGCTGAGTAATACGCTCTGTGACCAGTTCACTATTGAACACACCACCGTTAAGTAGCACACCCACTGGAATAGCAGGCTTGGTGTCATCGAACTCAATAGAGTCAGAGTTTTCCAGCGCAGCTTTAGAGACTTGCTGGTGCGTTGTCAGGAATTCAGCAACGTGTTTACTGACCGCAGGATCGGCAACGTAAGGTAGGCCGAATTCAACTACAGCGCTGCGACGCTTGTCTGGTGTTTCCGTAAACTCAGAGAGTGGAAAGAAGCCTTCCAACGCGATTTGATGAACTTCTTGCTTGGTTAAGCCAATACTCTTAGTACCGCCTAATAACTTCGAACCGCTGCCAAGCATAGTGATTTTCACATCGTCTGGCGCATCAGCAGAAAGCAGGCTCTCTTTTGCAGCGCGAGTCTGTTGAATTAGCTTGGTTAGGCTAGAGGCGTTAAGCTTTTTGTTTTGATTAAAACGCTGCTCTGCAAGGTGAGCTAGGGCTAAATCGAGGTTATCACCACCGAGCATCAAGTGTTCGCCAACACCAATACGGTCGAGTGCTAGCTCGTTATGACCAGCATTATCTGCATCGCTATTCTCATTGAAGCTGGCTTCAATTAAGCTTAAATCGGTAGTACCACCACCAACGTCACACACTAGAATCAGCGGGATCTGCTGAAGTTCATCGGCTGCGGTTTGTTGGTGACGGGCATACCAGTCATAACAAACGGCTTGAGGTTCTTCGAGCAACAGAATCTTACCTAAACCAGCAAGTGCTGCCGCTTCGAGTGTCAGCTTGCGCGCTGTCTCATCGAAGGAAGCGGGAACGGTTACTACAACGTCTTGGTCTTCCAGCTTGTTGCTTGGGTGACGGTAGTTCCATGCTTGGCGAATGTGGTTGAGGTAACTGGCACTCGCCACCACAGGAGACACCTTATCGACATCCGCTGCGCCCGCCCAAGGCAGGATATCAGAGCTGCGGTCAACCGCTTGGTGTGATAGCCAGCTCTTAGCACTTGATACTTGGCGGCCTTCAACCTTAGCGCCTAATTCTCGGGCCCATTCACCGACGATAACATTGTTAATGTCGCCTGCAACGGGGCTTGGTTCCCACGGCATCGTCAAATCAGAAGGGGAGATTTGACCGTGTGCTGGGTGGTAACGAAAGGATGGAAGTAGCGGCTTACGAACCACTTCACCGGGGCCGATGAGTTGGTCAATGTCGAAAAGAGAAACGGGAGCATGTTGTAGATCGTCGTTGATTTCACAGTAGGCAACCACAGTGTTGGTTGTTCCTAAATCAATGCCGACTAAAAAACGAGGAGATGTCATACAAAACCTTATTCTGCCAAAGTGATGACCAGTTTGTTGATAGTTTTGGTCTTATTATTGTTGTTCATAACAACGGAATTCCCTAGAAGGTTAATGACTGAGGCGGGAATGGGTGCTCACTGCCATTGAATTGATATTCCCTGTTTAGGTTGTCGTTTGAATTCTATAAATACAGGGCTAGGGAATCGCATTGATAAAATAACGGCACCTGCTAAGGTGCCGTTGATTGATTAGGCTTCTTGGTTTACATCGTCGCTGTCTGAGCTTGAGTCTTCACGCACATCGAACTCAACGTGCCATTTCTGACCATTGTCAGTGGCAATGGCTTCTAGGTATAAGGTACCGAGTTCAGTCACGCGAGAAGCCAGCGTTACTGGAACCACTTCACCTTCGCGACGGCCTTCTGACACTGGCAGCGTTACTTGGATTTCAGGAAGCTCATCAAGCTCTTCTGGAGCCCAGTGGTCAAGATGGGTACCCGCTTCATCTTCACGACGCGTGGTTGAACCGAAGAACTGGAAGTGAACTGGCTGACCAATCACTAGGCCGAACTCTTGGCTAGGTACTTGAACGCTTGAGCCTTCTTCCATACCAAATGGTGCAACACACAGTGCTTCCATTGGAGGAGCCATCCCCGGGATTGCTGGCATCGCGCTTTCAATTCCTACGTAGTAAGAAGATGCGATACCGCCACGGATACGAACGCCTTGGCCACGACGAACTGCGCCGTAGTAAGAAGCACCGCTTGCAACCGCTAGGTCTAAATCTAAGCCTGAAAGTTGCTTTGCTGACTCTTGGTCTGCATTGATCAGCCATCCGTTGATGGTATCAGACAGGCGATCAGCAAGTAGGTTCGATTTTAGAACACCACCGTTGAACAGGATTGCTGTTGGTTTGATGAAGTCTGCCGCTGGCGCTTCTGCACCTGGCATATTGGCAAACGGGTTGAAATCTTGCTGAGCCGTTTCACCATTTCCAGAAAGCGCGTTGGCTTGCTTAGAAAGGAATGCAGCAATGTGACGAGTAATACCTGCGTCTTGAGCGTAAGGCAGACCCATTTGAGTCAGTGCGCCACGCGTCTTTTGTACTGGGTGCTCAGTTACGGCGACTTTCGGGAAGAAGCCATCAACCAATGTTTGTTGTACTTCTTGCTGAGTCAGTTCTGTTTTCAGTGTTGCGCCAAGCAGTTTAGAACCACGGCTTGGAACAACGATTGGTACAGATTGCAGTTCAGCATCGTTAAGTAGTGCTTCTTTTGCATCACGACATGCGTGAGTCATTGCTTGAACCTGCCAAGGAGCCAGCTCTTTGCCTTCTTGAGCCAGTTTCATTTTCAGGCGATAAGCCAGCGCTAAGTCCATGTTGTCGCCGCCAAGTAGGATATGTTCACCTACAGCGATACGGTTCAGGCTTAGGTTGCCATCATCTTGTGTAACTTCAACTAACGAAAGATCGGTTGTACCACCACCAATATCGACCACAAGCACGATGTCGCCGACGTTGACTTCATCACGCCATGTGTCGTTGCTGTTATCAATCCAGCTGTAAAGCGCAGCTTGTGGTTCTTCAAGAAGAGTCAGGTGAGTAAAACCAACATTACGCGCCGCTTCTGCTGTTAGGTCACGAGCTGCAGGATCAAACGAAGCAGGAACCGTGATTGTGACATCTTGGTCTGCCAATTTGTGTTCTGGGTTCGCGTGGTTCCAAGCGTCTTTGAGGTGCTCAAGGTACAATTCAGTTGTCTTTAGCGGAGATACCTTTTCTACTTCTTCAGGGCTACCAGCTGGAAGGAATGCATCACGACGGTTCACACCACCGTGGCATAGCCAAGATTTTGCACTTGCTACCAAACGAATAGGGGTTTTAGAGCCAAGGTTACGCGCAATAGCACCAACTAGGGCTTTAGGCTCTGAAGACCAAGGAAGAACGCGAGAGCCCGCATTCATTTCATGTTCGTGCGGTTGGTATAGGAACGAGCCAAGTTGGCTGCGAGTTTCTACTGTACCCGGCGCAGTAAGTTGAGGGATTGGCATTACCTCAACGCGAGCGTCTTCATTGCTGGTATCAACGTAAGATAAAACACAGTGGGTTGTACCTAAATCGATACCTACACTGAATTTAGGCGCTTGTTGCTGTTGTGAATGCTCAGAAGAAGATGGCTCGTTTGACGAAGAATGATTTTGTTGTTCCATTATAGCTCCACCTCTGCTGGTGCAATTACAGATGCGTCGTAGTTTTCAGCAAGCTTAGGCAGGTTCATGTTGGTTGCTTTCCAACCTTTGTGAACCAGTGTGCCGTTGAATGGTGCGTTGCCCGTTACGTTGCCCGTTAGGCGAATTTCTTGAGGGTTAAAGCCATCAGCAACCGTGATACGTGTTTCTTCATCTTCAGTGCGGATGTGGGCAAGCGTTACGTAGTCCGCTAATACTTTTTGACCGCCGGTATGGATAACGCGTGCGGCTGCGCCAACTTCTTCATCAGAGAATGAAGTCAGGTCTTCTTTCAGGAAGTCGATCAAACGCGCTTCTTGCTGCATGATAGAAAGTAGCTGCATTGCTGAATCAGTCGGCGCTGTTGCCAGCTTAGATTCAACTTCGACTACTTTTTCGATAACACGTTCAACTTCAACAACTTTCTCTACTTCGACAATTTTTTCTACTGGCTTTTCGACTTCAACGATCTTTTCTACTGGTTTTTCTACGACTTTCTCAACCATTTTGGTTTTACGAGAAACGGCAATTAGCAGCAGTAAAACGCTTGATGCAGTCAGGCCTGCGTGAAGCATATCAAACGTTTGTGGGATTAGGTTCAAATCAACGATCATAGTGATTTCTCTTTAAGATTGATTTAACGGTATATTCGCTGTTTTTTAGAATATACAGGTTGGAAAGAAAACGTATTCCTACGTAGGAAAATCCGCGTCTTTCAAGCTATAAATATGGGTAGATACTAGCATATTCAAGGCTTAAGGGCTTATTTAATGTTTTCAATAAACTGGGTTTTTTGTGTGTTAGCGTCAAAAACAGTCGAGATTGGCGGGTTTATTGGTCGACCATGCCCTCGGTTTATAAAACGTGATGCTTTATTGCCGTCACCTCAAAAAGTGAGCGGTGTGAAATATCAGCGTTGTGTTTATCCTTAAAAACGACAGTAACGTTGAGGTGGTGTAATTTAGGTTTCAGCGAGCGAGTAAAACAGTCGGAATTAAGTCTCAATTGCAGGCGAAATGAACACTTGATACAACGAGGGTCGAGTTCTGTATTAGGCTCATGTACAATTCCACTAAATTTTTGACGAGAGAATCAGGCGACGTATGAATCACAATCGAGTGGTGTGTTTCGATTTGGAAATGTGCTGTTGGAGCGAAGAGGGTGTAGGGACAACTGGCGAGATCATTGAAGTGGGCCTTGCTGAGATTGATCTCGCATCTGGCACTATCGTGAAGCGAGCGCAATATTACGTTAAGCCAGAGAAAGACGAAGTCTCTCTATTTTGCGCCGAGCTAACGGGCATTACACCTCGTAAAATTGAAAAGCAGGGTCGCCCGCTTGAGTCTGTGATTAAGTCGATGGTTAAAAACTTCGGCGGTCCCAAGAAAATCTATGCCGCATGGGGGCGTGATGACCTGATCTTGCACAAAGAGTGCATCGAGAAAGGCATTGAACCACCGTTTAGCGAATTCCTCAACATCGCCACGCTTTATCGAATTCAAAATCGATTGAAAGACAAACGCATAGGACATCGCGCAGCTCAAGAAGCTCAAAATATTGAGTGGGAAGGTCGCCAGCATTCGGGTTATGTCGATGCGTATAACTTGGCTAAATTAACGCTAACCATGCTTTAGCTCTCTTACATACTTTAGCTTTCTTACATACCTTAGTTCTCTTACATACTTTAGTCTTTTATTGGTCATAAATGACTTGATGAGGCGTTCTTTGTTTGACGAATTTTGAATAGTTTGACGGTGTTTTAGCGAATCACTAGCCAGTGATTCGCGGTTGGTTCTGTTAGCTTTTGCCAAGCACATCTAACTTAGTTTTGATAAAATCACTGTGGTCAACGTAGAGTAGCTCGGCTGTTTTACGGATCACAGAATCTTCCAATGGATCAATTTCGCCGTCCGCATGCGCCACTTCCCACATTGCTTTGATTAAATCAATTCTCACTGGTTGAGATAAGCCTCTTAGCTGTGAGGTGAAATCATACAGTGACACAGATTGTTTCACTTTTGGCTCGGCTTGCGCCAGTAATGCCAATGCCTGTTCTTCATCCAAGTCCAGTAAACGTTGAATAAGTTGAAGCTTAGCCACTCTTTCCGATTCGGTGATTTGATGGTCAGCACCCGCTACTTCGCATAATAAACTCGCGATGGCGATATTGGGTGATGCTATTTCGTTTTTGCTTAGGTCCTTACCTTCAATCAATTGTTTGAAGATTGATGTGAGAGAATTGAACATAATGCGCTCCAGTGACTATTTATATTTTGTTCTGTACAGTGGATAGAGAATTTACTAGGGCGTGTTGACCTTTCGTGGTTAAATCAGCTCGAAAGATCAACACTCCCCAATAGAATAACTATTGGGTCTACCGAGTGTGATCGCAAGCATCTTTACTAAAAACTGACATTCCGATTTTTATTGATTACCTTAGCTGATATTTACTGGGCTATTTACTGCCATTGCAATTTATTACGGCTGTTATTCATTACGAATCGGCGAGCGGTAAGGAACATGGCTATCACTTGGCTCGGGGAAGCGTGTGATTATCCCGTCACCACTTAACGTTGTGATAGACAACGGTTTACCCTCACTATCTAACCTTAATTCACCAATCGCACTGCGGTTTGAAAGCCGATAGAAAGTTTGATTGTCAGGGCTTCGTTTCTCTATTCTCAGGCGCTTTCGCTTGGTGAAATAGTTCAAAATAGAGCGAGGGCTGTATAGTAGGCGGTCCCATACATCACAGAATTTAAGCAGTGGAGCAGGGAACTGGTTTTTGATACCGCTGCAGGTGATTTGATAAATATTCGGGCTGTTTTTGCGATACCTCAACTTAATATCGTAAGCAAAGGAGTAATGAACATCGCCGGAAAGCACTACGAAGTTGGTCGGCGTTTTGGTATGGGTAAAAATGCTGATCAAGGTATTGGCGCTACCCGGGTGTGCCATCCAGTTTTCAGCATCAATCATCAACGGTTTGCCGATTATCGTCGCCGCCTTTTGCAGCATCTCTATAAACTTGACGCCAAACATCGGCGCTGCAGAAACAATCACCACCTTCTCTTGATTAAGCAGTTGGTGCTGAAATTCGATTAACGCTTCCCAATCCATTAGCCCTGAAGGCTTGTTCATGCGCGATTCTGAGCGCCAACGACGTGTACGAGTATCCAGTACAATCACCTTGGGCGACGTCTCTATGGTGTAATGCCACTCTTCAAAGCGACTTAGCCGCTCAACAAAGGCTTGATGCTTGTTTGGCTCAATAACATGCGCTTGATGAACAAAAAGCTGTTTTGCTTGATCGATGAACGCGTCACTGAAGCTTTCTGGTTTGTTACCCCACCCCTGACACATCCAGTAGGCAGCAAGCCCATTTCCAATCACTTGAGTCGCGAACTGGTTTTGGTCGACCGCATGTTCCCAACCCACCGTTAGGTTCCAGTCATCGGTGACATCGTGATCATCAAAGATCATATAGGTTGGTATGTGCGCCAATAGACGTTGGACTTGTGGCAGCCCCGCAATAAAGTCGTCGATGATGAGGCTCTCGTTACGCCATTGTTGCTGTTCATCAGGTGTCAATTGGCGGTCACCTTGAGTGAAGTTATTCCCAATTAAACGCTCGCGGTTGATGCATTGCCACAATGTCGGCGACCAAACCAATAAATACATAGCAACGAATTCAGACAATGTAACCAAGTGATTCTCACAATCGGTCGAGCTGAAAATAGGCACGCTACGTTTGGCAAGTAATGGATTGAACAGTGAATCGGAATCGTTATGATGCGGCAGGAAGTGATGGCGTCGGTAAAGGTGGTATTCACTGCAAAACAAAGCACTGCTGCTGTCGATATGGCTTTGCTGTGTATCGGTTGGCAGATGTTCCCCAACGAGGCCGAGCAACTGAATCACTTGTTGGATCGCATCGAGCGTTGGGCCTGCGACATGGTCTGCGTAGATCTGATCGCCACTCATCATCAGCATATCCGGCCTTTCCATGACACTTTGCTTGGCGATTTGGTTATCTGCCGCGACTAAGCTGTCTTTGCTGGGGTGGTGCGGATTACGACAAGAGCCGTGCAGAATATAGTCTGCCGTGGTTGATATCTTAAACTCGACGCGAGAATTACCATTGTAAATAAGGTGAGGGGCGAGTTCTGCCAGTGAGCCTAACGGCGTGTGAAGGTCGTACTCAAGGGGAGTATTCGTTGGAAATTCGCCTTGTAAGCGGATTAAGGTGATCCACGCATGTGTGCCAACTTGGATCGAATCATGCTCTGCCAATGATGAGTGATAAAACGGCTCCAGCTCTGCGCCTGAAGGGGCTTGATCTGAGTCTGAAGCGCGAGTATACAGCTCAGCTCTACCTGTGAGAAGGGAGCTGGTGGCTAACCACACGACCACTTCTGTCGCCGTGGTCTTTCTTAGAATTGGGCCTGCAAGCAATAACGGAAGCGGTGATATTATCGAGTCTCTCAATACGGCTCCTAAATCGTTGGGGTCAGCTATCGTAGCACCCTGTATTTCATCCAATGTTCTTTCAAGCTAGGTTATTTCAAGCTAGGCTATTTCAAGCTTAGCTGTGTTAACAATGAGGTGCTTCAGAACAGTGAGCTAAAGTTCTTGTGTTTCAAATATTTCGATAACTTCTGAGCTAGAAAGTTCATGCCCCATCAAAAAAATAGCTAATAAGGCATCGGCTTTAGTCTTGGTATCGGAAGGATCGGCTAACACTTGTTCGAACTTTTCTCGGATCATCGCGATTTCATGCTCCACAAAACCGCGACCTTCTTCGTCCCCTTGGTTCTCTTCTGGGGCATTATCAAATTCAAGAAACAGTAATTCACCGTCTAATTCGGTATTCACCAGTCGCTCGGGCAACCATTCTTCACCCATTACAATATCTGGGTCGGAATCACTGGGTAAGTGGTTTATAATGTTTTGTAATTCAGAAGCTTTCACGATGTTTTCACAATATTTTCATTAAACCGAGAATATGCTTCATTGTAACGGTTAATAGCGCCCAAACCTAAAAATAGTTCTCCGTATTGGCTAAGGCGTGTTGATCTTTCGTGAGTATTTTTTAAACAGCATGGTAAAGAGTTATAATTTGCTTCGCCAAAAGTAAA
>NZ_CANLBV010000049.1 GCF_947488985.1 uncultured Vibrio sp. | reverse complement strand
TCAGTGTAATTATCATAGTTCGTAGCATGATCCTGATTTTACTAAAAATCAAGCACCTTCAATGATCACGGGTATATCGACTTTTTTAAGTTGATTTATAGGATTGGTAAATGTATTTGTGATATCTCCCTAAATATAACCAGAGCTCCGGATGTGTTTGAAGATAGAACCTGATCACTGAGTCTGTTTTATGTATCTAGTGCTCGCAAATTTGTGTTGAGTCCATCATGTAGCGGTGAGAGCTAATAGCAGAGGTGGTAGAACGAACAGTAGCCGTAACAACGAATAGCTGTGGTGATAAACTAACAGCGAGCACTAGCCGACCTGAGACAAACTCACCACCTTGCTTTGTCGCTTCTCTTTCAAGTAGTCAGCCAGTACTTGTTGCTCGGGCTCACTCATGTAGAGCCCAAGTTTGGTTCTGCGCCATAAGATGTCTTGGTCAGCGATCGCCATCTCTTGGTCAATCAGGTAATCGATCTCAGCTTGATACACGCCATGTGCCTCGTGAGAGAATTGAATGCCAAGATCAGCTTCGCTATTCGCGCCTTTGAGAAGTTTCCACGTGTCAGTCCCAAATTGAGTGACATAACGTAACAGCAGTGCCTGCGAGCCCCAAGGGTACTTAGTGTGAATCATGGCGGCCAGTTGCTCTCTGCTGCAACTGAAGTTACCACCGGGAAGTGAACCATTGGCTGTCCAAGGCGTCCCCATATTCGTTAGGTATGGTTCTAGCTTGTTCAGTGCCGCTTCGCTGAGTTTACGATATGTGGTGAGCTTGCCGCCGAAGATCGAAAGCAGTGGCGCTTGGCCAAGCTCTGCATCGAGCTCTAGTGTGTAGTCGCGGGTGATCGCTTGTGGTGAATCCGATTCGTCATCACACAGTGGTCTGACGCCACTGTATGCCCAAACCATATCTTCACGCTTTAGCGGCTGCACAAAGTGCTGGTTAACAATATCAATCAAGTAATCGATTTCATCATCATCGATCGCCACCTCACGTGGATCACCTTGATATTCCAGATCAGTGGTGCCGATAAGTGAGAATTTGTCGAGGTAAGGGATCATGAACACAATACGCTGGTCTTTGTTTTGCAGAATATACGCTTGTGGCTCGTCATGAATGCGCGGCACAACAATGTGTGACCCTTTTATCAAGCGAATATTACGTGGTGAAGTTTGCTCTAAACCACTATCAAAGAACTGTTTTACCCAAGGACCCGCTGCGTTAACCAGCGCCTTCGCTCTGCGTTCAAAGCGTTGTTCTGTCATAACATCGTAGATAGTGACATGCCACACATCACCGGAGCGGCGCGCGCTTTCAACGCGGCAGTAGTTTCGTATTTCGGCATTGTGCTCTTTCGCGGCGAGCACATTAAGCAATACCATGCGCGCGTCATCCACCCAGCAATCGGAGTATTCGAAGCCTGTTTTGATCTCTGGCTTCAATAGACCGGATTTCGCCAAGTCTACTGTTTCACTACTCGGGAGTGTGGTGCGCTTGCCCAAATGATCGTAAAGAAATAGGCCACAGCGAATCATCCAAGCAGGACGTAAAAAGGGGCGATGGGGTAAACGAAAACGCATCGGTTGGGCAATATGCGGCGCTTTTTTTAGCAAAATCTCACGTTCGGCGAGTGCTTCTGAAACCAAACGAAACTCATATTGTTCAAGGTAGCGCAGGCCACCGTGGATAAGCTTTGAGCTGGCAGATGAGGTCGCAGAGGCGAAGTCATTGGCTTCGTATAAACCCACGTTGAGACCACGGCCTGCGGCATCGGCCGCAATGCCCGCACCATTGATACCGCCACCGATCACGATTAAGTCTAGAGTTGAAGATAGACTGGGCTGTGAATCATGTTGTTGAGCACTCATTAACGTGTCTCCCTTGTCAGTGAATGAGCATATCTGCAATACGCTTTAACTTTAGATTAAGTTTCGTTTACGGCTCGACTATTCATCCATACATCCATACATCCATACATCTATACATACATCCACTCAGCGATGCATCGCCTAGCGAGTGATGATTCACGTGTATGAGTCAACTCAACGCAGAGTCTTTTAGGCTTCGTTTTCGTCGCCATCGTGCATTTCAGACCAAACCTGTGCACATTTAATGGCGCGCTTCCAGCCTTTGTAACGGCGGCTACGCTTCTCTTCATCGTGGTGTGGCACAAAAGTTCGGTCTACAACGGCTTTGTCTTGCAGTTCATCAATGCTGTTCCAGAAGCCAACCGCGAGGCCAGCAAGATAAGCGGCACCGAGTGCGGTCACTTCTGTCACTTTAGGCCGATGAACCTCGGTATCGAGTAGGTCCGACTGGAACTGCATGAGGAAGTTATTTGCGACGGCGCCGCCATCGACACGTAAGTTTGCGAGTTGAATACCTGAGTCGGCTTGCATTGCGTCGAGTACGTCACGAGTTTGATAAGCAATGCCCTCCAGCGTTGCTCGGATAATGTGGTTAGCGTCAACCCCGCGTGTTAGTCCAACAATCGTACCGCGCGCGTACGCATCCCAGTAGGGCGCGCCTAACCCGGTAAACGCAGGCACTACGTACACGCCGTTGGCAGAATCGACTTTGGTGGCAAAGTACTCAGAATCTTCAGCGCAATCTAGCAGCTTCATTTCATCTCGTAGCCATTGAATCGATGCGCCGCCCATGAATACCGCCCCTTCCAGTGCGTATGCGGGCTCGCCGTGAGCACCGCAGGCTAGCGTAGTCAGTAGGCCATTTTTAGAGGTGACTTTTTCTTGGCCAGTGTTCATCAGCAGGAAGCAGCCCGTGCCGTAAGTGTTTTTAGCCTGACCCGCTTCAACACACATTTGACCATACAACGCCGCTTGTTGATCACCGGCGATGCCCGCAATTGGGGTACGATTTCCGCCTTTACCCCCAAGGTTGGTTTGGCCGTATATTTCAGAAGAACGTTTTACTTGAGGCATCATAGAGGCGGGAATGCCCATTTCATCAAGCAGGGTTTGATCCCAAGATAAGTTGTTGATGTTGAATAGCATGGTTCGTGACGCGTTGGTGTAATCCGTAACGTGTACACGGCCTTGAGTCATCTTCCAAACCAGCCAAGTATCCACCGTACCAAACAATAATTTGCCTGCTTCGGCGGCTTCACGAGCGCCTGTAACGTGGTCGAGAATCCATTTCACCTTGGTCGCGGAGAAATAGGGATCAAGGACCAAACCAGTATTGTCGCGTACGTACTCAGCTAGGCCTTGTGATTTTAGCGCTTCACAGATGTCTGCGGTGCGTCGGCATTGCCATACAATGGCGTTATACACTGGCTTGCCGGTCTCTTTGTTCCAAACAATGGTGGTTTCGCGTTGGTTGGTGATACCAATACCAGCAAGCTCATCGCTGCTAATGCCTGCCTTGGCTAACGCTTCAATCAAGGTCGAACTTTGGGTTGCCCAAATTTCCATGGGATCATGCTCAACCCAGCCCGCTTTAGGGTATATCTGGGTAAATTCCCGTTGAGAGCAGCTGACGATGTTGGCGTCATGGTCGAGGATCACAGCGCGAGAGCTTGTGGTGCCTTGGTCGAGAGCAACAATGTATTTTCGCTCGGTCATGGTAAGAATCCTATTTCCTTCATATCTATATGTTAGTCAATCTAAGGCGACTTGGGGATGAAACTTGAGCTTGTTCAGCTGGTTAACGCCGGATCAAATGGTTATGCTCCAAGGTGGATCAAATTACCTGCGTGGCACTGAATTCACAACCGGTACGAGACGCTGTTTATGGCGTTTTGTGATAGCAGCTTGTATGAGGAGCATGCTGGTAGTGGTAGTGGTAGTGGTAGTGATAGTAGTTAGTAGCGGGTACGCTTAGTGTCGGTACAAAACAGAATGTTCTAAATGTGACGCAGTACTGCACCTTGTTTTACTATTGTTATCTTTGTTATTGAAATTTTCCGCCTACTTGAGAACAATCACTTTCTTTTGGTGAACTTAAGCTTTTAGTAAACGATAGGCTCAGGTAAACCTAAGTTTAGGTGGAGGTAAGATGCGAATATTAGTAGTAGAAGATGATCGTTTGATCAGTGAAGCCATCGAGCAGCGCTTTATCGACCTCGGTCATGGCGTTGACTGTGCCTATGACGGTGCCGTCGCCTTCTCGATGATCAGCCACACCGATTTTGACTTGGTGATCCTCGACCTAAACTTACCCAATAAATCGGGCGAGCAGATCATCAAACACATTCGCCAATCTTCTGATACGCCCGTGCTGATTCTGACCGCGCGCAGCGATGTGTTCGACCGAATTCAGCTGCTGGATCTAGGGGCTGATGACTACCTAACCAAGCCCTTTGATTTTGGTGAATTGGAGGCGCGCTGCCGTGCGATTGTGCGTCGTCGTCAGGGCTGTGATCAGAATCTAGTGTCGTTTGGTGACATCGAGTTCGACAGCGCTGGGTGCCGAGTTAGAGTCAAAGGTCAAGCCATTGAACTCAAGCAGCGTGAATACCGCTTGTTAGAAATCTTTCTCAATCATCTCAATCGTGTGATGAGTAAAGAAGAAATCATCGACCACTTATACAACTTCGATAACCCGCCCAATACCAATGCGATTGAAACCTATGTTGCTCGCTTGCGAAAGGCCTTAGCCAACAGCAATGTGGAGATAAAAACCCTACGCGGTCTTGGCTATGTGCTTAACAAAGTCGAAGGTTAAGCCTCAGTGTTCAAGATGAGCGCACTCAGTCAACCTTTCCGCTTTCGAACGAAATCGTTGAGGTTTCAATTGCTGTTTTCGGCGACTTGCTTGTTATGCCTTATCAGTTTGATGACCTTGGTTGCGGTCAAACGCTACGCATATCAAACCACCCAAATGTTTTACGACCGCCAGTTGAATAATGCCGCCTTGCAGATCATTGAGCGGGTTCGCTTTAATGGCTTCTCATTCCACGTTGATATTCCGATCGCCGCTTTTAAGTCGCTGGCTGACTCACCCACCGATAAAGTGTTTTATCTTGTTGCCAGCGCGGCGGATTCAACCGAGTCGGGCTACATTTCAGGCTATAAAGCGTTGCTCGATGAGCCTCGGGTGCGTGATGAAATCGATCACTATCAGATCAAGCTTGAGCCCGAAGCCGCTTATTTCTATTTAACTTTCAAAGGGGAGTGGGTGCGTTGGTCGTTAGTCAGTCGAGTGATGAATACCAGCGAAGGTCCCCAGAACATCTACGTTTTGGTCGGACAAACCACACAGGCGCGGCAAGTATGGGAGAAGCAGCTCTCAGACTACGCGGTCAAGCTGCTGCTTGCCGTGATGCTCAGTGCGTTATTAGTGATTGTGTTTTTGATTGTAAAGGTGCTCAAGCCCGTTTATGCGATCAACCAAAAGATGGCAAGGCGCTCGAACTTAGATCTTACGCCTATTGATCTCGATGCCCCTGAAGAGGTTGAACACTTGGTGCAAACCATCAATGTTTTCATGTCTCAACTTGATAAAAACTTAACCAACCTTAAGAGCTTTACTGGCGAGGCCGCGCACCAATTAAAGACGACAATCGCTGGCATTAAAGCGCAAATCGAACTCGCTAAAAGCAAGGCCAGCGACAGTCATACTCTGGACTATTTAGACAAGGTGACCGGCGCGTGTGACGTGCTGGAGCGCACCGTCGAGCAACTATTGAGCCATGCGACGATTCGCCATCGCTTTCAAATTATTGAGCCAGCCGAGCTCAATTTCAACGAGTTGGTCAAGAATACCAGCCGTGATTTGGCGATGAATGCACTCAATAAAGACATCGAACTGAGCTATATCGAATCCCTCAGATTTTACATTCGAGGCGACAGCTTTTCGCTGACTCAGATGCTGACCAATCTCATCGAAAACGCGATTAAATATTCGCCAAAAGGCAGCAACGTTGAGATTGAATTACGGCAACAAGGCAGCAAAGCGGTGCTCTATATTCGCGACTTTGGTCCAGGCATCGAAGATCAAGACAAGCCGCATGTGTTTGAGAAGTTTTATCGCAGCCCGAATGCGCAAAGCCAAGGGACGGGACTTGGGATGAGTATCGCGCTGGATGTCGCTCAGACGTCCAATGCCGTTTTGAGCTTAGAAGATACGAACCCAACACAAGCAAACAATCGCGGCCTGACGGTGAAAATCCAGTTCCCGCATACTTATTGGTGGGAGGTGTGATGATGAAATTATGTTTAGCGGGGCTGGCAGGGGTAATAGGGATAGCAGGGCGACTGTCGATTATTTTACTCACAAGCGCGCTATGCGTGACGGAAGCAATGGCCGAGTCGAAGTGGAATTCAGCCAAGGATGACGCTCTAGTGATTTATGGTGCGGCTTATCTTTCAGAAATGAAGCCGATCCTCGATGATTTTCAGCGCCGCCACCCGAATATCCCTGTCCGTTACCAAGCGATGAGCAGCAACGTGTTAGATCATCATACTCGTGACCAAAAACCGCTTCAGCCAGATATCACCATCAGTTCGGTGATGGACTTGCAATTGCGCTTAGTCAATGATGGCTATGCGCTGCCTTACCAGATCAATGTGCCGGGGTATAGCCTTCAAGCGGGCATCATCCCTTACTGGAGCCAATGGCGAAATGAGCTGTTTGGCTTTAGCTATGAGCCGGCGGTTATCGTGTTTAATCGATCTTTTCTTGAGGGGAAAGAGGTGCCGTTGAGTCGGGTTGAACTGCTGAGCTTTATTCGTCGTCACAGTGATGAGTTGATGGGGAAAATAGGGCTGTTTGACATCCGTGATGTGGGAATAGGGTATTTATTGTGGTCGTTTGAACGCGCGCAAACGACCAATTACGGACAATTTTTAGAGCTGTTTAACCTCCATCAGGCACGCACTTTTGATAGCTCGGCGGCGATGCTCAGAGCGTTGACTAACGGTGAGATCGCCATCGCTTACAATATCATGGGCTCATACGCAAACTCATGGCAGTCGAAACACAAAGATGTGGTGATTGTGGCGGCGAACGATTACACCCCTGTAGTGATTCGTAGTGCCTTTATCAATAAAACCACCTCTCGACCTAAGCAAGCTCAAGCGTTTATTGATTATTTGTTTTCATACTCAGGGCAACAATTGATGGCCGAGCAAACCAATATGCCGCCGGTGCGGACCGATATTAAAGGTGCTAAGTCTGCGGCGGTGTTGCGTGAGCAGTTTGCCAACCAACTTAAGCCGCTTGCATTAGATGTTGGCTTGCTGATTTTCTCTGATCAAAGCAAAAAATCCTTAGTCACGACGGAATGGGAGAACGCCCTCAAACGCTATGATTAGCTAGGTTGACACGCGAGATGCAGAATGATCGCAGTCGAAGTTTTGTCGAGTCAGCTACATGACAGTTTCGTTTCTTACTCTTGAAGTCCAAAAATGAGCATGGATTTGCTCTTTCACTTCAAGAGTTAGAGGTTGAAAACGATCATGAACGAGAATATTTCCTGCATGTTGATTCGTGGTGGCACATCGAAAGGCGCCTACTTCCTAGCCAGTGATTTACCTGACAGTGAGCAAGACCGCGATGATCTGCTAGTACGTATTATGGGATCTGGCGAAGGCCAGCAAATTAATGGTATTGGCGGGGGAACTTCGCTGACAAGCAAGGTGGCGATTGTGTCTAAGTCTGAACAAGAAGGCACCGATCTAGACTACCTGTTTGCTCAGGTGGCCGTGGATAAAAAAGAAGTCGATACCAAGCCATCGTGTGGCAATATTCTGTCTGGCATCGTGGCCTTCGCCAGTGAGAACCAATTGGTCAAGCTGAGCAGCCCATCGACCATGTTGCGAGTCAGAAACCTCAACACCAATACCATTATCGAAGTCTCGGCAGAGAGCCCTGATGGTCAGCTGCGTTACGATGGTGATGTGCGCGTGGATGGTGTCCCCGGCACGGGCTCACCAGTTCTGCTTAATTTCTTAGATGTCGGCGGTTCGAAAACGGGCAAGTTATTCCCTACGGGGAATGTGCGTGATGAGGTCGATGGAATTGAAGTGACGTGTATCGATGCGGCGGTGCCAATGGTGCACATTAACGCGCAAAACCTTGGCTTAGTGGGTAACGAAACCAAGTCGCAACTTGATGATAACGCCGCACTGTTGGCGCACATTGAATCCATTCGATTAGCGGCAGGTCGTTTGATGGGGATGGGCGATGTCACGGGCAGCGTTGTGCCTAAGGTCTCTTTGTTATCGCCACCCACTGCTGACGGTCATATCACGTCGCGCTATTTCGTCCCGCAGAACTGTCACGCAAGCCATGCGGTAACGGGAGGGATCTGTGTGGCAGCCGCGTGCATGATTGCGGGCACCGTTGCCCACGATGTAGTCCAAGGCATTCGCTCTGAAACGGTGATCATTGAGCACCCAAGTGGTCAAATTCAGGTCAATATCAAGGTCGAGCCGGGTGAGGTTGAGCCTGCGGTTCGTCAGGCGGCTTTGGTGCGCACAGCACGACCGTTGTTCAAAGGTCAGGTCTACCCAACCTTCTGATCTGCATTCTTGCACATCACGATCGCTGGCCCTGTGGCTGGCGATCGGTCTCGTAAGTAACTTGTCTCGCAATTAATCTGCATCATACCCAGCCTGTCTCATAGCCAATCAACTGGCCTCTCTTGTCTTAAATAGCCTGCCTTGGCCTAAGCGGACAATCTCACTTGGCATAACCTATTTCCTCCCGATAAAGCTATAAGATCAACTGCACCAACTTGATGCGCTCTGCTCTGTTTTTGTGCCTTAAAGGGCGATCTTTGTAACACTTTTGTTATCCAAATGAAGCGTGTCAGTTGGATGACAGGTTCGGCGACTAGTGTGTCAGAAACCAAAAAAAAATAGTCCAGCTGCAAGCAACACGCAGTCATAAGGATATTCGGAGGCTCAATGCGAAACGTACAACAACTCGGCAATAGACGACCATCAACCAAGGGGCCATTACTATCGAACGGCTCTTTTACTGTGACTCAAAAATTGTCTAAGTTAAAAGTTTGCCAATCATTATTGGTCACGCTACTTGGTATGGGGGCGGTATCCCATCATGCGCAAGCAGAAGATGTGTCGTTCGAAGGTAAACGTGTTGAGTTCGTTATGCCTTATAAAGAGGGCGGCGGTACCGATACATGGGGTCGTTTTTATGCGCCTTACTTGTCTCAATCTCTACCGGGTAACCCTGTCGTGGTGGTGAAAAACATCCCCGGTGGTGGTTCCACCAAAGGCGCGAACCAGTTTGCTCGCCGTGGGAAAGACAATGGACTCAATATTTTTGCAAGCTCGGCTTCGACTCAGTATCCCTATCTTCTTCAAGATCGCCGAGTACGTTACGACTATAACGATTGGAGTGTGATCCTCGCGTCTCCAACCGGTGGGGTGGTGTATGTTTCTCCTAAAGTGGGCATCGAGAACGTCCAAGATCTTTTCGATAAAAAAGATCAACTGAAGTTCCAATACGCGAGCCAAGGTGCCACTTCGATTGATTTGGTTCCGCTGCTTGCCATGGATCTATTGGGCTTAGATGTGCAAGCGATCTTCGGTATGCAAGGCCGTGGCGCTGGTCGATTGGCGTTCGAGCGTGGTGAAGTGAACATCGATTCTCAAACTAGCTCTTCTTACATCGACAAAGTCACGCCGCTAGTGAACGAAGGCAAAGCAATCCCACTGTTTAGCTTTGGTGTACTGGGAGAGGATGGTAAATTGCAACGCGACCCTAACTTCCCAGAGCTTCCTCACTTTGCTGAGGTCTACCAAATGTTCCACCCGCATCAAGCTGAAGCCCAAAGCGCTGAAACACAAGGCTACGCGGTGTGGCGTTCATTCTTCATGGCGGGATTTGCTGCGCAAAAGATGATTTTTGTGCCGAAGTCGACACCAGAAGAGATGGTGGCCGCGTGGCGTGAATCCGCGTCTGAATTGGTCACTCAACCGAATTTCCAACAACGCGCCGTTGAAGTTTTGGGGGATTACCCTCAACTGACTGGCGAACAAGCGCAACTGGCATTGGATGCCGCATTGTCGCTCGATGAAACTAACCTTGAATGGGTCAGAAACTGGCTCACGACCAACTACAATACCCGTTTTTAAACTGGCTACCCCCGAAGCCCAAGAAAAGAACCTGAGTGGTCACAAACCCTCAGTATAAATTGGCAGCGAGACTACGGCGTAAGATCGTAGCTCGCGCCTTTTCATCTCACTTTCTCCATCGCCACATCACAAGGCTCTAGCTAGGTTCAAGAGCACTAGGAAACGAGCGAACTCCCATTGCTTACCACTTGTACGAACAAATCGTCGGGCTTGGTGCATCGTGGGATTCGCTCCGTTGTGGCAAATGAAGGCGAAAGTGAGTCTCATGATAGAAAGGATTCAACGATGCTTAACGAACTCTTTGCAGCACTGGAAATTATACTAAGCGTTCAGCACATTACCTTTATGCTAGGTGGTGTATTGCTGGGCCTCGCCATTGGTATCTTTCCGGGGCTTGGTGGCATTGCAGGTTTATCACTGCTGTTGCCGTTCCTCTATGGTATGGACCCAATTTCAGCCTTAGCGATGCTTATTGGCTTAGTGGCGGTTATCCCAACCTCTGACACTTTCACCTCCGTATTGATGGGAATCCCGGGCTCAAGTGGTTCGCAAGCGACTGTGCTGGATGGCTTCCCAATGGCGAAGAAGGGTGAGGCGGCACGTGCGCTATCAGCCGCGTTCACTTCATCGCTATTTGGTGGCTTGTTTGGTGCGGTGATACTGACTGGTTTCGTGTTGATCGCGCGACCTGTGATCCTCGCTTTTGGCTCAGGTGAACTGTTCATGCTGACCTTGTTAGGTTTGAGCATGGTAGGTGCACTGGCGGGCAAGAGCTTGGTCAAAGGTCTGTCGGCGTGTGGTATGGGCGTGCTGCTTGGCAGTGTCGGCAGTGCCCCTGCGACGGGTGAGTACCGTATGACGTTTGACAACTTTTACCTGATGGATGGCATTCCTCTGGTTGTGGTTGGTTTGGGTATTTTTGCGCTTCCTGAAATCATTGACTTGCTACGTCAAAACAAACCGATTGCCAGCGCCAGTAAGCTAGGCACTGGTTGGTCTGCGGGTGTACGTGACTTTGTCGCCAACAAATGGTTGGCACTGCGCTGCAGTGTGATCGGCTGTATTGTTGGCGCACTTCCCGGCCTAGGTGGCAGCGTAGTGGACTGGATTGCTTATGGCCACGCAGTGCAAACCACTAAGAACAATCCTGAATTTGGTAAAGGCGATGTACGTGGCGTGATTGCACCGGAATCATCGAACAACGCCAAAGAGGGCGGTGGTTTAGTGCCGACTCTGTTATTCGGCATTCCCGGCTCTGGCAGCATGGCGGTATTCTTAGGTGGCATGGTCTTGGTTGGCTTAGAGCCGGGTCCTGCCATGGTGAGCACCGATCTGGACATCACTTACACCATTGTTTGGTCTTTGGCATTAGCGAACGTGTTTGGCGCGGGGGCTTGTATGTTGATTTCACCTTGGGTAGCGAGGCTGACCACGGTGCGTTATACCTTACTCGCCCCATTCATGGTAATGGTGATCTGCTTTGCCGCGTTCCAAGCCACGCGTGATCTTGGCGACTTAGTGACCTTATTAAGCATAGGTACACTGGGTGTGCTGATGAAGCGTTTCGATTGGCCACGACCGGCATTTCTGATTGGCTTCGTATTAGCCAATGGAATGGAAACCTACCTCTATCAAGCGGTGCAGTTTGACGGTGTCGCTTTCCTATTGCGTCCGGGTGTGATGATCATCGGTGCGCTGACCCTTTTCTCTTTGGTCTTCATGTGGCGTCAAAGTGCGAAGAAGAATAAACAAAGCGAAGCACAGCAAGGCCAAGCTGCTGCGGTGCGACCTTCGGTGAAGATCAGCAACCGCAAACCGCAAGTTATCTTTGCTGCCTTAGTTAATATCGCGTTTATGTACGGCATTTATGATGGCTACCAACAAAGCTTCTTAGGTGGCGTGTTTACTATCATCATTGCCAGCATTATGTGGGTGCTGTCTGGGGTGGTGCTATTCCAACTGCTGACCAAACCTGAAGGCGATGCGGTTTACTTTGATAATGAGTATGAGCAAGGTTACGCCTTTGATACCAACAGCATCAGCATGATGCACTACCTGTACTGGTTAGGCGCGTTGATCCTAGGTTGTTACTTTGTCGGTTACGTGATCTCTATTAGTGCGTTCTTCTGTCTGTTCTTGATGAGTAAAGCAGGGTTGAGTTTGATGCGTTCGGCATCGGTGACCGTCGCAGCTACTGGCTTCTTACTCGGTTTGACCCACCTGATGGTGTTGGATCTGCCGATTGGTTTGTTGCAGGAAGCGGTTGAACTGCCGTGGCCACTAGGATAATTGAAGGAAAGTAATTATGACCATTCGAACTATTATTATGCCCTTTGCTTCAATGGCAAACGCTGCTGAAAGACTAGAAGGGGCTTTGAGTGTCGCTCAATACTTTGGTGCGCATCTCGATGTTTTGCATGCCCAGATTAGCCCACAACAGTTGTTGCCAGAAGAGCGTCAATTATTGCCGAGCAAGTGGTTGAGCCGTATCGACCAATTGGTGAACAACTATGTTGCCGAAGACATGAACCAGTCTGAACTTGAATTCACGACCTTGTGCGACAAGCTTCAAGTGCCACTGTGTGACAGTGATAATTTGGGGATGAGCGAGGCCAACAAACAGGTGAGTGCTCAATGGCATAACCTAACAGGCTATCGAGCGGATGTGGTGTCTGAGCGGGGGAAGGTTTCTGATTTAATTATTATTCCTAAACCCGTTAACGGTAAAAGTAGCGTTAGCTTTGATGTGGCTATTGAGCATGGCAGTCGTCCAATTCTGTTGATGCCACGTGAGCAGAAAAGCTTTAATCCTGAATGCATCATGATTGCTTGGAACGGCGATGATCCGGGCGCGAGAGCCGTAAAAGCCGCGATGCCATTGCTGAGAAAAGCGAAAAACATCATCGTGGTGACCAGTGAGCGCTCATTAAACAAAAAGCCGAATCAACAAGATTTAGAGCGCTATTTGGGGCTGCATGACATCGAAGTGGAGTGTATCTCCTTTAAAGAGGGCAGAATAAAAACGCCGCAAGCGATCCTTGCCCATGCCGAGCAGTTTCATGCTGACTTGATTGTTGCAGGCGCATTGGCACACAAGAAGATGCACCAACAGATGCTAGGAGGCGTCACCAGAAAGCTACTCAGCAAAACTACGGTGCCGTTGTTTATGGTGAGCTGATTAGTATGGGATTTCGATGAATCAATCGGTGAGCGAAGGAGCGTCTCATTTCCCTCACCGACTATGATTTTTCGAAGATTCATCGCTGCATTTCAGGTGTCTGACAGCTTACCTTGTTAGAATAAACGGGTTGTTAAGCAAGCTGTTAAAGTAAAGTAAATTTATGGGCTAACTGATATTTGACCCGTCCGTCTATGTTTATGTGATCATCGTAATTATTCTCCTTTTACGATGACTTAGTTAGCCCCTTTTTACGCCAATAAATGCCGCTCTAAACCAGAGCGGCATTTTTTTTAAACGCCTTCTTGGTTGAGCCTGTCAATGCAGAGACTCCTGATGAGCAACCAAATAAAGGGCTTACCTCGATAGGTAAGCCCTTATACTTTTCTGCTAGATGTTAGACTGAACCGTTTGACCGTTGTAGTATTTGTCTTTCATTTTCAGCGCCACGTTCACTAGGTAAATCAGCACGGGCACTTCAATCAGTGGACCGATCACACCGGCAAACGCTTGGTCTGAATTGATACCGAATACCGAGATAGCGACAGCAATCGCAAGCTCGAAGTTGTTGCCTGTCGCTGTAAAGGCAATGGATGCGTTCTTGTCGTACTCAATGCCCATCTTTTTACCAATGAAGAAACTGATGAAGAACATGGTGATGAAGTAGATAGTCAATGGCACCGCAATCAATAATACGTCCATTGGCAGTTCAACAATCATTTCACCTTTTAGGCTGAACATCAGAACGATGGTTGCCAGTAGCGCAATCAATGTGATTGGCGAGATGCGTGGAATGAATACTTCGTTGTACCACTGCTCGCCTTTCATCGACACAAGGATCAGACGGCTTAGGAAGCCCGCTAGGAATGGGATTCCTAGGTAGATAAGAACACTGTGTGCAATGTCGACCATCGAGATATCCACCAACATGCCCTCGTAGCCAAAGACAGGAGGCAGAACACTGATGAACAACCAAGCCATAAAGCTGTAGGTCACCACTTGGAATGCACTGTTGAGAGCCACCAATGCCGCGCCGTACTCTTTATTACCACCGCCGATATCGTTCCAAACTAGAACCATCGCCACACAACGCGCCAGACCAATCAGGATCACGCCGACCATATAACCTGGGTGATCACCCAAGAAAATCAGTGCCAAGACGAACATCAGAATAGGGCCAACCAACCAGTTCATGATCAGAGACAGCTTGATGGCTTTCTTATCTTTTACCACGGTGCCAAGCAGGTTGTAGTTCACTTTAGCCAAAGGTGGATACATCATTAAAATGAGGCCAATCGCAAGTGGGATGTTGGTGGTACCAACCGACATCGAATCGTTCCACTGCTCGATTTGTGGGAATAGGGTGCCGAGTAAAACCCCCAGACCCATGGCAATAAAGATCCACAGTGTTAAGTAGCGATCTAGAAAACCTAACTTTGGTTTCATGATATTCTCTCTCTAGTTAGTATCGTCAATCGTCGAAAGGCGATTATTAAAGTCAAAGAATACGCTTAGTTGAGGGTGTTCAACTAAGCGTGATAAATCTATTTCAAAATGGTCTCGATCAGGGATTCAAATTGCTGAATATTATCGCGGTTAATGCGATAGCACATCTTCGGTGGTATCGATTCAGCGGTGATGAAGCCTGAGTTCTTTAAAATTCTGAGGTGCTCTGAGACCGTTGATTGAGCCAAGCCCAGTTCACTCACTAGGTCACTGTTCAAGCAGCCACCTGACTTTTCTAACGTGGAAAGGATGCTCAATATTCGTATTCTTGCTGGGTGAGCGAGTGCTTTCGCCAGTGCGGCCATTTGCTTTTCTGCTTCAGCATCACCGTGTGCGATGGGTAGAGAACAGCCACCAGATGTCGAGCAAGTTGAGTTCATATTGACGTCTCACTTTCAATAATCGTTAAAAGACGATTGATAGTAAGCTTATTTCAAATAGGGGTCAATGCCTGCTGTTTATTTGAACGAACTTTAAGGTGACGATTCAGCAACTATGGTTGAGCTCAGCCTTGAGTCCGCCAAGCAAAATGGCGTGAACATCGATTAAACGCCATTTTGCTTGGTTATCAGCTAGTTAAGAACGGTATAGCCTCTGCTGATCATACAGTTACGATTCACTTGAAACTTCTGTTGCTCAGATAGCTCAGCGGATTGTCTTTTTTGAGCGCCGTGATTTAAAGCGCCGCTGATAATACCGATGCCAGCGCCAATTTTTGCACCATCATGACCACTCCCGCCTGAGACAGCTCCACCAACCGCGCCCAGCGCTGCGCCCTTAGCGGTTGAACCGACAATAGCGCTGCCAAGAGAATCGACCTCTTCAGGCTTAACTTGTTGAGCGTATTGCTCACATTCATACAGATCGGCGTGATACTGTGTTTCATCAACACCTTTAGTATCGACAATGATTTGATTCGCAAATACTGAACTTGATGCTACAAGTAATATTGCTGCGATAGGAGAGAATGGAAATTTCATAATATAGACCTCTAGAATATTCATTGTATTGTTAAAGTGACGTGTAGTTCTCGATGAAATCAAGGCGACGATCGGTGTACTCCCCCGAATCCAACATCTTAGATAGCCCACGAAACGTGTTGTAAGGCTGAGAAACGGCCACCATGTTAATAAGCCAATAAGGAATATCTCCCCCTGGATCACTCAATACTCGATATGAGATATGGGTGGTGTTTTCGTCGATTGGTGTCAGGATCCAACTCGCCTCTAATTCAGCCACTCTGATGATTTCTTTATTATTGTTTGGCAGGTAATTAGGCCTACCATGCTGCTCAATGGTGACAACCATCGTTTTTGGATCTTGAGTGATGGTGTTCTCTACGATAGCTTCACGATCGGCAACCGGCCAAGGTGCCTTGGTATAGGTTTTGGTGATCGTGTGCGCCTCACTAAAATGCTCAATTTCTTCCATGTCATCGATATTTTCTACCCATTGCGTGCCAACAGAGGTGTCGATAAAGAGTGCGATAATAGAAGTGAGGGACGCATTGATGTCGCCTTCTGCTCGAAATTCTTTAAAGTGGCTGCCTTCAATTTTACGGTTATAAACCTCGATGCCTTTTTTATCACGTGCCAGTGACCAGCCATCGGTGTCTGATGCAAACACCGAAACTGAACAGGCAAGAAGAAGCAAAGTAATAATCTTATTCATCATGTTAATGAGCGTCCTTTCCAGCTGATTTTATTGGTTTTAGATAAGCGGTAACTGTTCAGCACGAGTAGGCTTTGAACACAAATACCGAAGGGTACGGTTAACGCGAATTTTGCGGGAACAAACAGTTCCTTAACTAAAATGAAGTAGGTGACGATCGACACCAAGAGCATCACAGAGCTGACAATGAGCGAGTAAGCATGAATGGCAGACATGTCACTGATGAAGGCGTTCGTCGATACCAGCATCAAAAGCGGTCCCGCCCATGCGATGATGTTGGCTTTGATGAAGATTTTTAAAGCTTGTGCTGGCGATTGACAATTCACAATAAGATTCATGTTTTTGGAAAAACCAGCCCAGATTGAGCTGAAGTCTGAATACATGTGCGTACTCATTAGCTTGTCTGCAAATGCCCAGAAAATCTTAAACCCATTGACCTTCATGACTTTTGCAAAGGCGATGTCTTCTGATATCGCATTTGCTACCGCAGCGTGTCCACCTACTGCGTCGTAGGATTTTCGGGTAAACAGCATCGCCTGACCGTTAGCAATCGCTTCTTCCTTAGTCATGTCGTTCGAGTCTTTAAAGTTCATATAAGATGCGATCGATAGAAAGATGCCCGGCAAAGTCGCTTTTTCCGCCACAGACGCAAAAGTTTGTTTTGGATTAAAAGATAAGAGGTCGGTTTTTTGTTGGATAGCAAAGTCGATAACGCTCTGTAGCATCACGGGTGCTGAATCGGTATCTGCATCAATGAAATACACATATTCACCGGTCGCGTTAAGTGCGCCAGCCATACACGCATTGCTCTTACCAAGCCACCCCGTTGGTAACGCTCTACCTGAAATACAGCGCGCGTTAACTTCGAATTTACTGATCAATGCTTCTACTTTTACTCGGGTTGAGTCTGTAGAAAAGTCATCAACAACAATGACTTCAAACTTGTCTTTTGGGTAGCTCTGCTTCAATAGAGAGCCAAGGCTGGTCTCAATATTATCTTCTTCATTTCGCGCAGGAATAATGACGGAAACAGTCGGCCACTCAGTTCTTTTGAATGACGTTTTAGGTTCAATGTGAACACGATGGCGCTCTAAATTCGCAAGTGTGATTAGAAATTTGACGGTAATGATGCAAAGCAAGGTCGTAATAATAGCTAAAATCATAATGACTGTGGTCGGAATAAGGTGATGGGGATGCAGGGAAGAATATAGTGGAATGTGATCTAACGCACATCTTGTATGTAGGGCTTAACCCTTCAAATAGGAATGTGCCTCTGCTTAGCGGTTGCCTTGTTAAGATGTGAAACGGCGACTGACTGGCGGTAAAATAAGCATTGTATTCACCAGCAATTTTAGCGATATAATCGACCCCAGAACCGTTACTCAAGATAACGAATGATCATAATCCAATAATAGGTACGCCCGACATGCCCCTACAAAACATCAAATTTATCGCGACTGATATGGATGGCACCTTACTCGATGAGCATGGAAAGCTCGACCCTGAGTTTTTCAATCTTTATGAGCGCTTAGAAGCGCAAGATATTATTTTTGCGGCGGCGTCTGGCCGCCAGTATTCTAGCTTGCTAGAAACATTTTCCCCGCTTAAAGATCGCATGATGTTTATTGCTGAAAACGGCACATTAGTGATGCATAAAGGGCAAGAGCTTTATAGCTGCTTGCTCGATAGGGATGTCATCAAAACGATCATCAAAGAGGCTCGCGCCATTGAAGGGGCGCACCTTGTGTTATGCGGTAAGAAATCAGCCTACATTGAAACTCAAGATCAACGTGCCCTTGCTGAAATCTCCAAGTACTACCATCGCCACGAGCAAGTCGAAGACTTATTAGCAGTCGAGGGTGACTTTATTAAGGTAGCGATCTGTCACTTTGATGGTTCTCAAGAGAAGTTGAACCCAACCATGAGTGCTAAGTTTGGCGACAACTATCAAGTCGTTGTGAGTGCCAAGATTTGGCTCGATGTGATGAACGCTGACGCCTCAAAAGGAGCGGCGATCAAACATTTGCAGAGCACGCTTGGTTTCACTTATGAGCAAACCATGAGCTTTGGTGATTATCTGAATGATTTAGAAATGCTCAAAGAGAGTTACCATTCTTACGCAATGGACAATGCCCATCCAAAACTGAAAGCGATTGCCCGCTTTAGTGCACCAAGCAATGCAGATGCTGGTGTGTTTCAGGTACTTGAGACACTGCTAACGTAACGCACTTCGTTTAACAAGATCCTAATTGAAAGCCAACTTTTGAAAATGAGCTGGCTTTTTATTGGCTTGCCAAATCTATTTTTTATTTATTGCAGTAAACACTTATTGCAGCAAATACTTAGTTAAATTTGAACGGTTGTTCAAACTGTTATAACCTGCGCCAAGGGTCGGGCATATTTTCGGGTAAACGCTCTTATCAATACTCCCTTTATCAAAGGCTCTCCTTTCAAAGACATTTTTATTAGAGGCACTTAGAATGACCATGCGCAATAAAATACAGCTCGATATTATTTCTGACGTAATGTGCCCTTGGTGTGTGGTCGGTTATAAAAACCTAGAACAAGCTATTGCTGAGCTTGGCTTAGTCAATCAGATTGACCTTGAGTGGCAACCGTTTGAGCTTAACCCAGACATGCCTGATGAAGGCGAGAATCTGCGTGATCACATCATGAAAAAATACGGATCTAGCCCCCAAGAAAGTCGACGTTCACGTAACGAACTGGCCGCTCGTGGTAAGGCGGTTGGCTTCGATTTTCACTTTTATGACAGCATGAGAATGATCAACTCACGCCATTTGCACGTACTACTCGATTTCGCGTTGGCGTATGGCAAACAGACAGCGTTAAAGTTACGTTTCTTTACTGCTCATTTTTCAGAAGAGAAAGATCTGTCTGATCTTGAGGTTATTACTCAAGAGCTAGAAGCGGTTGGGTTAGATTCAACCAAAGCGTTACAGCGCTTAAACAACGCCAACAATTTGAATCAAATCGAGGCGCAAGAGCTTGAATGGCATCGTATGGGAGTCTCTGCGGTTCCGACTGTGGTCTTTAATCGCACCAGTGCAGTGACGGGTGCACAAACGGTTGAAACTTATAAGCAGATCCTTAAAGACCTCATCGCAAAATTGTAAGAAAACTCAATAGTGGGCCCTTGATGCGTAAATTAGATAAGAAGCTAGAGAATCAGATTAGGAAGGTGTTAACCGATGCTTGTGAAAACACGTTGAAAGGTTACGAGGGTTTTCAATGGGTGACTCATTCGGTTAACTTCTCGTCTTTCCCGCAGAGTTTGAAAATCGTCTGTGTATTCGATACCAATCAGAGCAGAGCGAATTTTTTCGAAGGGCAGGGGCAGCAGCAGATCGCTGCTACCCTCCACAAGGCATTCGCTGAGGTTGGGATTCAGCTTAAGAGTGTCGATAAGCATGTCAGCTACGATACCCAGCAAAACGGCGCTCGTTGCTAACCTTAATTCAGAGGCCCGTCTCTTTTGGTATGGGCTTTTCTATTGTCTTTACGCGCTTGCGTAAATCACACTGCCGTCTTTTATCGTGTCAATAATTTCACGCGACAACTCCGGTGGTAGAGCAGGACAACCCCAACTACGGCCAAGATAACCGTTCTTCTCCATGAATGACTTTGACGCGTAAGGCGCACCATGCACTACGATATAACGCTCTCGCGCTTTGTCATTTTGGCCCTGTGTTAGGCCATCAAGTCTGAGTGAGTAACCGTTGCTACCATAGTAAGTATCGTCGGTTAGGAAGGTACCCAGTGACGTCTGACGAGAGTTGACGATATTAGAAAACTTGGTAGCCGTCTTTTGTCCACTGTTGACACCGTGCGAAACAAAGGTGTTGTATAGCAGTTCATTTTTTTCCATATCAATGACAAAAAAGCGTTTTTCCGTTGATGGACGGCTGTAGTCGATGATGGTCAGCAGAGGCTTTTTACGCCCCTCAGTTTGCTGGAATGCAAGGTAAGCATCACGATAGAGTTCGTAATTAAGTACACCTTCTAGATTCATTGATTCATAAGTTAGCTGTACCGAGTGTTCAGTTTTCGCAGGTTGGTCTGCTTGCTTGATTGATGAGCTAGCGTAAACCGCCATTGGAAAGGCAAAAAATACCCAAACCACAAAATATAAAGTGTTCTTCATTGTCTACTAAGTGTTTACTAAAAAAGGGGGATCGGCATACATATTTATCCTTGGCATATTAAGTCCTAGGAAGGCATGTATAAGTAAATGATTCTCGCGGCAATACTCCAAGCACGACTCTGCTTATACACGATTTATCTACGCTGAAATAAATATGCATTTAAGCTCAATGAGCGAGAGTTGTGTTAATTGTCATTCGTTTACGCGGTGAGAGGATAGTATATTAATTCAACTATCAATAAAACCGAAATGTGGTAAATCTACAGTCAGTATATTAGCTATGAACCCTTTACTTATGGGGCTTTAAGGGTTTTTGCCTTTAAATTTCAAGGAGCTGCGTTAGTGATTTTTGTGGGCGAGAAATAATCAGAGAGTGTAACAAAAGTTGTCTGATTACATAAAGGCGATCGCACTCGATTATCGTTCATATGGCTAAACTACGAGCAGCGTTTAGTGCTATCCTATAAGGCATCCCAACCATCGCCATTGCCGGAGCATTGGGTACCGAGGTTGACGTTTTGTATCGGAAGTTCAACAGCCTATTGAGTACAGTGAGAGTGCCACTCACCTTAGATAATGTCATACAAGAGGTGGAACGTAACGTGACACGAACAGCAAGAAATATTGCCGCCACATTACGTTTAGGTCGTGAAATACTGCAAAATTAGTAGTTTTAGATGGCAAGTTTACGGAATGTGATAGCGCTGAATTATGCTAGATAAGTATTTGATAAATTTGGTATAAACATTCTTTGAGAATGTTAAATGGTTATGATTTAGATCATTGATGTGATAGGTTTTGTCAATCATAGCGATAAGTGTAAACGATTATATTTTACTTTCACTCAAATCTATAATATATCCATATTTTCTGAGTAGGTTTGTGTGACAAATAGCTGCTATATAGGATCGAAGGTGCAGCAATTATGGTGTACCTAACAGGTAATAAGGGAATAATGATGAGTAAAAAACTAACTACAGCGTCGGGGTGTCCTGTCGCTCATAACCAGAATGTTCAAACTGCGGGCAAACGTGGGCCTCAACTTCTTCAAGATGTTTGGTTTTTAGAAAAACTGGCGCATTTTGATCGTGAAGTGATCCCTGAGCGTCGTATGCACGCGAAAGGTTCAGGCGCTTACGGTACATTTACCGTTACCCATGACATTACCAAGTACACTAAGGCGAAATTGTTTTCTGAAGTCGGCAAGAAAACGGAGCTGTTTACACGTTTTACTACGGTAGCGGGTGAGCGCGGTGCGGCGGATGCTGAGCGTGATATTCGAGGTTTTGCGGTTAAGTTTTATACTGAAGAAGGTAACTGGGATATGGTGGGTAACAACACGCCAGTATTCTTCCTTCGTGATCCTCTTAAGTTCCCAGATCTCAACCACGCGGTGAAACGTGACCCACGCACTAATATGCGTAGCGCGAAGAACAACTGGGATTTCTGGACCTCTCTACCTGAAGCGCTTCACCAAATTACCATCGTGATGAGTGATCGTGGTATTCCGGCAACTTACCGACACATGCATGGTTTTGGTAGCCATACGTTCAGTTTCATCAACAGCGACAACGAACGTTTCTGGGTGAAATTCCACTTCAAATCTCAGCAAGGCATTAAGAACCTATCCGATGCAGAAGCGGCACAAGTGATCGGTGATGATCGAGAAAGCCACCAACGTGATCTGCTTGATAGCATCGATAACCAAGACTTCCCTAAATGGACACTGAAAGTACAAGTGATGCCGGAAGCAGATGCCGCGAAGGTACCATACAACCCATTCGACTTAACGAAGATCTGGCCACACGCCGATTACCCACTGATTGAAGTGGGTGAGCTAGAACTCAACCGTAATCCTGAAAACTTCTTCGCAGAAGTTGAGCAGTCGGCATTCAACCCTGCAAGTGTGGTTCCGGGAATCAGCTTCTCTCCAGACAAGATGCTGCAAGGTCGTTTGTTTGCGTATGGCGATGCACAGCGTTATCGCTTAGGTGTCAACCACCACCATATTCCAGTTAACGCACCACGATGCCCTGTACACAGCTACCACCGTGATGGTGCAATGCGTGTCGACGGTAACCACGGCGGTACATTGGGCTATGAGCCAAACGATCAAGGCCAATGGGCCGAGCAACCTGATTTCGCTGAGCCGCCATTGAATCTAGAAGGTGCGGCTGATCACTGGAACCATCGTGAAGATGAAGATTACTTCTCACAGCCGGGTGATCTGTTCCGTCTGATGACTGCTGAACAGCAAGCGATTCTGTTTGATAACACGGCGCGTAACTTATGCGGTGTGCCAAAAGAGATCCAACTGCGTCACTTGAAACACTGTTACAAAGCAGACCCAGCATACGGCGAAGGCATTGGTAAACTGCTTGACATCGATGTAAGCGAATTTAAGTCGTAATCAATAAGTTTGATTAGTTAAATGAAAGGCCGTTGAGTGCATCGCTCAATGGCCTTTTTTGATCATTGGTCTAGGTAAATCATTGAATCTTAATTCATTACCTAACGATAGCTTTTTCCTATCGAAGTAATAAATTATGCCCATTATCTTTATGATTTGGGTGGGATTATCCTACGGCTATCAGTTTATAAAGTAGTAGAGTTTGAGATGAGTAAAAGCGCATTAATCGTTGAGGGTGGGGCAATGAGAGGCATCTTCGCAGCCGGAGTCTTAGATGCCTTTATGCAAGACGATTTTCTTCCTTATGATTTTGCGATTGGCGTCTCCGCTGGCGTGTCGAATTTGCTTGGGTATCTGTCGCAAGCACCGGAACGCAGCTACAAGGTGATCACGACCATGGCGACCGATAAAGCGTTTTATAGCCCCGCTCGTTTTGCGAAAGGCGGCAACTTGGTCGATGTGAAGTGGTTGTGGAACGAGTCAAATCAACGCTATCCACTCGATTGTGGGGAGCTGTTTTCAAATGTTCCGCTACTTGCCGCCGTGACTAATGTCGATACAGGCAACGCAGACTACTATCGTATCAGGCCTGAAAACTTGTCGAATGTCGTGGAAGCCACCACGGCTCTGCCTATTGCTTACCGTGAAACACCGTGTTTCTCGGGGGGATGTTATACCGATGGGGGTGTCGCCGATTCGATTCCTGTACGTGAAGCCTACCGTCTTGGCGCGCGTGACATTACCGTAATCCTCTCTCACCCTTTGAGTTACCAAATGAAGCCGCAGAAGTATCAGTGGATGCTCAACAAACTGTTAAAGAAATTCCCCAACATTGCGGAGTCGATGGCGGTACGTGCTGAAAACTACAATCAATCTTTGGAGTTCATTCGGAATTCACCTAAAGATGCGATCATCAAGGTGATTGCACCGCCAGAAGCGTTCGCGGTTAAGCGACTCACTATGGATCAAAACATCTTGGATGCAGGTTATGAGATGGGTGTGAAGGCAGGGGAGGAGCATCTGGCTATTCGAAAGGGCACGCACGGTTTAGACATTGAAAACTGTCACTTTTGTATCTAGTGGCGTTTTCAACCGTTGATGACGCAATACCTCTCGCTTCCATGCTATGTGTGGTTAATACCCCAACTATTGTCATAAACCCTGCTCCTCAGTAGTGGTTTGACCCCTTAGTTATTACCTTAATAACTAAAGAGAAAAATTTACAGATGAGTATAATAGCGGCTTTCGATTTTAATATAGCCGTGTTTTATGCTTGATAATTTTCGTATGGCCTTGACCGTATTTTTCGTCACCATTAATACCGCAGTGGCTGCGTTAACCTTGAGTCTGTTTGCTTTCATTAAACTTATTGCGCCCATCTTTGTGGTGCAAATATCATGTACTCACTTAGCGAACTTCACTTTTTGGTGCTGGGCTTCGCTTAATCTGTGGATGCTGAATATCAACAACGATATTGATTGGCAGGTCGAAGGTGGGGAAGACATTTCGACCAAGCAGTGGTACTTAATGATATCGAATCACCGGAGTTGGGCAGATATTGTGATCCTCTCATCGATAATGAAAGACAAGATGCCGATGGCTAAGTTCTTCGTTAAGCATGAGTTGCTGTATGTCCCTTTTGTTGGTTTAGCGTGCTGGGTGTTGGATATGCCCTTCATGAGACGTCACTCGCGTGATTTTTTGCTGCGTAACCCAGAGCGTCGTAATGATGACTTCAATGCGATCCACAAAGCGTGCACTAAGTTCAAGCAGGTACCGACAACATTGGTCAATTTTGTTGAAGGCACGCGCGCTAACCACAGCAAACTGGCGACAGCAAAAACGCCATATCGACATTTATTGAAGCCAAAAACGGGCGGGGTTGCATTTGCTTTATCGGCTATGGGCCCCTTATTAGATGGCATCGTCGATGTAACTCTGGCTTATCCAGAAAACCAGACCTCTCCGTTTGAAGATATGCTGAAAGGCAAATTGACCAAGGTGGTGGTACGTATCAAATTGCACCCGATGGATGAGAACGTGAATGGTAATTACTTTGAAGATAAAGCGTTTAAACGTCGTTTCCACCGTTGGTTGAATAATACTTGGCAAGAGAAAGATGCCTATCTTGATACGGTGTATGGGCTTGATACGGTATATGAGCCTGATACCGTTTACGGCAAAAAAAAGCCGTAAATTTAAGTCCTGCGACGACCTTAAAACTGAAGCCGACAGCTCACTGCACTGTCGGCTTTTTGTTGTGTATAACAAATTTTTCTGCTCGGTATAACCAAATCTTTTTTACTGGCTATGTTCAACCCGCCGAACCTACAAACGCAAATGGCAGACGCAAAAGCAGTAAGATTGACGCGATCGATGGCTCCTTCCGACGTGTATCTGGATCTTGGTGACATGAACTGGAGCGATCAACAGACGGTGGCAGTTATTCCTCGTATCGACCGATATGCACAAAAAGGCTTGCAGGGTAATATTGCCGATGCATTCACGCTGATTGCTGAAGCGGATATCTACCAGCAAAACATCGTTAACTAATGCATCACGCACTATAAGCCAGAAAAAAAGGGAGGGGGGAGCGTTAGATCGCTTGGTAAGCATCAATGATGTGCTTGACTTGACTGACCTTGCCTTGCTGCTCTTGCCCTTGATGAATACGCAAGTAATGCTGCAAGGTTTTGGCTTTGTATTGTTGTGATATTTGCCTTTTCTGTTCACAGTCTGCAGACCAGATCTTATCGCCAACCTGAGATATCTCACTCAGCAAGGGGTTGGTTTGGCTATCTTCTTGCTGATTACGGACCAATAAAATCTCGTAGTAACGGCGATTCTCTTCAATCAAGACTTCGTCAATTAGACTGAATTTTAGCGCTTTTAAATGGGCTCTCAACTCGAATTGATGATGGACAGGGCACAGCAAGAAATCGACCGCTTGGTCAGGGTATTGGCGGTGAATATCATCGACGAGCTTTTGCGTGAGATCACCGCCTACACCCGCAATGATCACCAGATGCCGACCCGGATACTTGTTCAGTGGAATGGCTGCGACATCCATGCAGTAGACTTTCCAGTTACTCGTGACCTTATGCTCTGCTGACGGCTTTAAAGGAAAGTAACGCGTGAGTTTGTCTTCGAGCTCATTCATCAGGGAAGGGACAATATCGACAAAATGAATCACAGGGGCTTTGTTGTCTGACAATAGTTGCACACCCAGAAATCCATGGTCGCAGCAACAGTCCCAAATGTGCTGATAGTCATTGCTCACAAGTGAGTGAAGAGTTTGTAGTCGGTTACTTAGCTTCATAGGATTCGTATTGTTAGAAAAGGGGCAGTGTTGTCAACAAATAGATAATGTCTTGTCGAAGGCGCATTGTAATGATTTTTTATGAAAACAAAAGCAGCACCGAGAGATGAATCCTAGGTGCTTTTTCTATGAATAGCGCTTTTCTATCAATGGTGCGTTCTATGCACGGTGCTTGTCTGTGTTCGATGCCTTACCAAGAGAAGAGGTGAAGCTATCAAAACGCTGCTGTTAACATGACTCTATGAGATTTGAGCCATCGGCTTAATATGTCCCTCAACACGATTCTTGCCAAGCTTTTAAGCGGCAAGTTTCGCTTGTTTCGCATCCGCCAACGATGAATCCGTGTCAGCTGCGATTGACGCAAATTTCGAGGAAGTAGAGTTTGCCAAACACGGCTTCGATGTTTGAGCGAATAATGGAATCGGCAAGGCGGATATTGGATGAGGATTGCTTGGTCGCGATTGTTTCTACTTTTTGCAGTTGAGCGATCGCGAGGTACAGCATTCCTCCGATTAACAAGAGTATATACCCGTGATCATTGAAGGTGCTTGATTTTCAGTAAAATCAGGATCATGCTACGAACTATGATAATTACACTGACTCCTCAACAGAAACTACAGCTCGAACAAATGCA